>NZ_JBBMEI010000005.1:0-94261 GCF_040096655.1 Blautia intestinihominis
TAAGGTGCATTACAGAATTTAATCCCGCATAGTTACTGAGATAATCCACAGCTGGAATTTAGTTTTTCATTTAAGTTATCTATCCCGAGCTTCTGGATCGGCCTGATTCTTCTGAGCATCTTTGGAGTGCAGCTTCGCTGGATCAACGTAGCAGGAGGTACGACTGATTTCAAGGCAATGATCCTGCCGTCTGTGACACTGGCGCTTTCCATGTCTGCAAAATATACCAGACAGGTACGAAACGCAGTGCTGGAAGAACTCAGACAGGATTATGTCATTGGAGCCAGAATGAGAGGGATCAAAGAAAGCGTGATCCTCTGGAGACATGTACTTCCAAACGCAATGCTTCCTATTGTAACACTTCTTGGTCTTTCCCTCGGCTCTCTGCTCGGAGGAACAGCAGTTGTTGAGATCATTTACAACTGGCCTGGAATGGGAAGCATGGCGATCAAGGCGATCGCCTGTCGTGACTACCCGATGGTACAGGCATACGTACTTATGATCGCGATCATGTACATGGTCATCAATATCATCGTTGACCTGTCCTATACTTATCTGGACCCAAGAATAAAGGAGGTTAAGTAAATTGAAGAAACAGAAATTTTTCCTGGCTCACAAACAGTTTACCTTATTCTTTATTCTGGCTCTCGCTGTTGTAGGCGTGGCAGTTTTTGCCCCGTGGATCGCACCGAAGGATCCTCTGGAAGCAGTGATGATCGATTCACTCAAAGCCCCGTGTGCGGAATACCCTCTTGGCGCTGATAAACTCGGACGTGATCTTCTTTCCCGTGTGATCTATGGTACCAGAACTTCACTGGTGTCTACCCTGATCCTTGTGGCAACGATTTTTGTTGTAGGTACTTTCCTTGGAATCATTGCCGGATATTTTGGCGGCTGGATCGATCAGGTGATCATGCGAATCGCAGATATGATGATCTCTTTCCCGGGAATGATCCTGGCTATCGCAATTGCAGGTATGCTCGGACCAAGCCTTCGTAACGGAGTTATCGCGATCACAGCGGTAAGCTGGACAAAATACGCACGTCTGGCAAGAAGTATGGTTTTGAAAGTAAAACGTAATCTGTATGTGGAAGCCGCGATCGTAAACGGCACAAGCACATTCAAAATCTTATGGAAACATATTCTCCCGAACATGCTGACGATCATGACTGTAACAGCAGCGGCAGATATGGGAACCATGATGCTTGAACTTGCATCTCTTTCTTTCCTGGGATTCGGAGCCGTGGCACCGACACCGGAATGGGGACTGATGCTGAATGAAGGAAGAACTTATATGGCAAAAGCACCGTGGCTTATGATCGCACCGGGTATCGCCATCGTAATCGTAGTAATCGTATTTAACATGCTCGGCGACAGTATCCGTGATATTCTTGACCCGAGACAGGACTAACACAGATACCAGGGTGAAAAGAGCTGAATCCACATGAGCTTGCTCATAAGTGGATGAAGAATCTTGGAACCCGCCCCGATATGAGCATAAAAGTGGGATGATAATCCCGCGATATGCGAAGAGAGGGTAGAATTGCGAAAGTTACTTGGTAACGGAGCAATTCGTAGGTATCGTAAACTACCGAAAAATAAAGGAGAAAAATATATGAAAAACAGAATCGCAAAAAAAGTCTGTGCAGCAGCACTTGCAGGTCTCATGACAATGGCACTCGTTCCAACATCCGTATTTGCAGCAGGAACAATGACGATCGGTGTAACAAGCTTCGCTGATACACTGGAGCCGACAGAGCAGTACTTCAGCTGGGTTATCTCCCGTTACGGCGTTGGCCAGGGTCTTACCAGGTTTGATGAAGAAGGAAACATGGTACCATGTCTTGCAACAGAGTGGACCAACAGTGAAGATGGAAAAACATGGACATTTACGATTCGTGAGGGCGTTAAATTCTCAAACGGTAACGATATGACACCAGAGCTTGTAAAAGCATCTCTGGAGCGTACCATCGAAATGTCAAACCGTGTACCGGAGTTCTTTGATATTGACAGCATTGAAGTTGATGGACAGAACATCATATTCAACCTGAACAGAGCAAACGCAAACATGGCAGGATGTCTGGCAGACCCGCTGTTCCTGATCATGGACACCAGCATTGACAACTCCAACATCGCAATGGAAGGACCAGTTTGTACAGGACCGTATGCATTCCAGTCTTTTGACCCGTCAGGTGATACCGTTGTTGTACGCAACGAGTACTACTGGGATGGAGATGTTCCGAATGACAGCGTAACTCTTCGTATCATTGGCGACCAGACAACACGTTCCATGGCTCTTCAGTCCGGTGAGATCGATGTTGCTTACAACTTAAAGACAGAGAACGTTTTTGAATTTGACGGAAATGACAACTACAACATCCAGTCCCTGGAATCCCTTCGTTCTACTTATGCATTCATGAACCAGAACGGAGCACTCGGAGATCTGGCACTTCGTCAGGCAGTTCTTCGTGGACTTGACAAAGAAACTTACACAAGCGTTCTGCTTGAGGGCGGCGCAACACCAGGAAAAGCACCGGTACCGCCGACACTGGATTATGGCTATGATGATCTGAACGATGAGAACGCTTACGATCCGGATGGAGCAAAACAGGTTCTTGAAGATGCAGGATACAAAGATGTAGATGGTGACGGATATGTAGAAGATCCGGACGGAAACCCGGTAGAACTTACTTTTGTATACTATGACAGCCGTGCAGAACTCGGTGTATATGCACAGGCAGCACAGGCAAGCCTCAAAGAGATCGGAATCAACATCAAACTTGACTGCGTATCTTACGAGACACTTCTTGACCGCCGTGATTCCTCTCAGTACGATCTCCTGATCTGGAACGTACTCGTTGCAAACACAGGTGACCCGGAAAACTACCTTCGTGAGAACTGGTACAGCACATCTGCAAACAACACAGCAGGATATGCAAATGAAGATGTAGACAAATGGCTGGATGAGCTGGCAGAAACAATCGATACAGATGCAAGAAAAGAACTGATTGTAAAGATCCAGCAGGCGATCATGGACGATGCAGCTACTGTATTCTTCGGATATGAAAACACATTCCTTATCTCCAAAGCAAGCGTAGAAGGACTTGTAATGTATCCAATGGATTACTACTGGGTAACTGCTGACATGCAGATGGCTGAATAATAAAGGAGACTGTAAGAATGCTGGAAATTAAAGATCTGGCTGTACAGTATGGACATCATGATCCTACGATCGAGCATTTTAACCTTTCCATGAAAAAGGGTGAGATCATCAGTGTTGTAGGTGAGAGCGGAAGCGGTAAGACCACAGTGATCCGTGCCGTTCTGGGGGCTCTCCCCGGAGCGGGACAGGTTACTTCAGGAGATATCCTCTTTCACGGGGAATCTCTTCTGAAAAATTCCAAAAGCGACTGGAGAAAGATCCGTGGCAGCAAGATGTCAATGATCTTCCAGGACTGTGGCGGAACCCTGAACCCGATTCGTAAGATTGGCAGCCAATATGTAGAATATATTTGTACACATGAGGCTATGGCAAAAAAAGATGCCTGGCAGAGAGCAGTCACCATGCTTTCCAAAATGAGACTTCCGGATGCGGAAAACATCATGAACAGTTATCCGTATCAGTTATCCGGAGGTATGCGCCAGCGTGTCGGAATTGCTATGGCGATGACTTTTAACCCGGAACTTCTTCTGGCAGATGAGCCGACAAGTGCTCTGGACGTAACAACACAGGCACAGATCGTCCGTCAGATGATGGAGCTCCGCGATGATTTCGGAACAGGGATCATCATTGTTACACATAATATCGGAGTAGCAGCTTATATGGCAGATCAGCTGATCGTTATGCACCACGGCAAGGTGGTAGACCACGGAACCAGAGAAGAGGTCCTGAATAACCCGACCAGCGATTACACAAAGAAACTGCTTGATGCAGTTCCGGAAATGGAGGGAAAACGATATGTCTGAAAATCATGAGATCGTCATGCAGGCAAAGCATATTGTAAAACAGTTCCCTGCTTCCCGCGGAAGAACCCTGACTGCCTGCAATGATATCAACCTGACCATGTATAAAGGAAAGACTCTCGGGATCGTAGGAGAGAGTGGATGCGGTAAATCTACATTTGTCCGCATGGTGACTTTCCTGGAAAAACCGACCAGCGGTGAGATTCTTTATCACGGCAAAAACATCACAGGGCTTTCAAAGAAAGAAACCTGGGAAAACCGCCAGAACCTTCAGATGGTCTTCCAGGATCCGATGGCATCTTTTAACCCGAAGATGAAGATCAGGGATATTCTGACAGAGCCTCTGATGAACTACAAAAAGATCAAAAGAAACGAAAGAGATGCAAAAGCAAGAGAACTTCTCCGCATGGTAGAACTTCCGGAAGAGTTTGTAGACCGTTATCCGCACAACATGAGTGGTGGACAGCGTCAGAGGATCAGTATCGCAAGAGCACTTTCTCTGGAACCGGAGATCCTGGTCTGTGATGAAGCAACTTCTGCACTGGATGTTTCCGTACAGGAGTCTGTCATCGAGCTTCTGGTACGTCTGCAGAAAGAAAAAAATATCTGCATGATCTTTATCTGCCATGACCTGGCGCTGATCCGTTCTTTCGCGCATCAGATCGCAGTCATGTACCTGGGACATATCGTGGAAACGATTCCGGGCGAAGATGTTTCAGGAAATGCAGAACATCCATATACCAAAGCACTTGTCGGAGCACAGTTCTCTGTTCATATGGATCCAGCCAAAAAGATTGAAAGCATTGAAAGCGAAGCACCAAGTCCGCTCGATGTACCGGTAGGCTGCCCGTTCCAGAACCGCTGTGAACACTGTACGGAACAGTGCAAAAAAGAAATGCCGGAATTAAAAGAAATTGCACCGGGTCATGAAGTTGCCTGCTTTTATGTAGAAAATATCACAAAATAAACAGAAGGAGGCAAGTAGATGAAGAGAAGAATACTCACTCTGATGATGAGTGCGGCACTTATTGCCGGCACTCAGAGCACTGTATGGGCCGATGTGGAAGACTACTCAGACGGAGATGTTCATACGATCGGTGTAGTTGTATATGATCCGGACTCTGCGGAGATGGAAATGTTTGCGGACTATTACCGTGATTACATCCAGGAAGGTTTTCCTGTAAAATTTATTTTTTCAGGAAAAATTGCAGATTCTGAGGAAGAAAAGACATTTATTGAAGAAGCCAAAGCAGAAGGTGCAGAGGGGATCATTTCTTTTGCCGGATATGCAGATGGGCTTACAAACGTTATCAAAACCTGTGAAGAAGAGGAAATCTACTATGCACTGGGTTCCAATACGGTAAGCGATGAGAACTATGAGGTCATCAAAGATAATCCATGGTACATGGGAAGCGTCGGACCGGATCTTGAGACCGTTTATCAGGCCGGCTGCGACATGACAGAGTTTTTTCTGGATAAAGATGCCAGAAACATCGTGCTCATGTCAGGCGGTGCATCTTCTGGAAACAGACTTCATCAGGTAAGAACCTGGGGAATGCTGAACACTCTGGAAGAAAAAGCGGGACTTGTACTTGATGAAGATGCAGAAAAACTTTCTGCAACAGATAAAGTGACCGAACTCACAGACAAGGACGGAAATTTACACGTTACGATCTGCCCGGGATATACCGAGGGTGGAGAGGGACTTGACAATCTGGAGACCGCATTTGCGGAAGGCACCTGTGATACGCTTATGAGTGCGTTCCATGTATCTGCCTATCTGGACAAGATCTCCGATAAGGAAAAAGATCAGGACAGCAACATCATGGTCGGCGCGATCGACAGCTTTTCTGAGCAGAATTTTGAAATCTTCAAAGAAAAAGATTCTTTTGGAAATGCACCGATCGACTATGTACGCGGCAAATACGCTTCCATGGCAGGCCCGGCCTTCGCAATGATCTACAACGCGATCACCGGAACTCCGGATGTAGTCCGGGAAAACGGTGAGGCAGTACGCCTGTACCAGAATCTCTGGACTGCGAAGTCTGAGGAAGAATATGTTGAACTGTATGGGTATGCGACGGGGATTTATGAGAATGCGTATAGTTGTGATGACCTTATGCAGGTCATCGGGCAGTTTGATGTGGATGCGGATCCGCAGGGCTTTAAGGAGTTGACGGAAGCGTCTGATGTGGAGAGTGTGAAGGAGAGAATTTTTTCCAATTAAAAAATTGGGTAAAAGGGATGGAGTTTTTTGGCTCCATTCCTTTTTTTATCCCTTAAATTCGTGGGATTTATTTGCTTGGGAGCAGAGAAAACCGCCAGCCTCCTCTGCGGTCTTCTTAGTCTACCAGACAAAATAAAAGAAAAAATAGAAAGCAAATATCAAAAAAATGAAACAAACCTTTCATTTTTTGCAACGTTTTTATAAAACCATAAAAACCACCCCATTTTTTTGAGTCTTTTGTCAATGGAATTTTCAAATGAAGTCGGCTACAATAAGGACAGTTGAAAGATACGTAAAGAAACAACGAAATCAATATTGTAGAAGAATCAGGAGGAAATAACAATGAAAGTTGGATTTATTGGTCTTGGAATCATGGGAAAACCGATGTGCAAAAACCTCATGAAAGCAGGTTACGAAATGGTTGTAACCACACATAATAAAGAAACCCTCAAAGAAATGGAAGCACTCGGAGCCAAAACTGTAACATGCGGACGTGAAGTTGCAGAAGAAGCAGATGTGATCATCACCATGCTCCCGAACTCCCCACAGGTAAGAGAAGTTGCACTTGGCGAAGGCGGAATCATCGAGGGCGGCAAAGAAGGAAGTGTCCTGATCGACATGAGCTCCATTGATCCTACCGAGAGCAAAGCAATCTCCGCAGAGCTTGCAAAGAAAGGCATCGACATGTTGGACGCACCTGTTTCCGGTGGAGAACCGAAAGCAATCGATGGAACCATTTCTGTAATGGTTGGCGGAAAGAAAGAGACTTTTGATAAATACTATGACCTGATGATGGCTATGGCTGGTTCCGTTGTATACGTAGGACCGATCGGATCAGGAAACGTTGCAAAACTTGCAAACCAGATCATCGTTGCAGTCAACATTGCAGCAGTATCTGAAGCCCTCACCCTGGCAAAGAAAGCCGGAACAGATCCGGAGCTTGTATACCAGGCAATCCGCGGCGGACTTGCAGGATCTACAGTCCTCGATGCAAAAGCACCTATGATGATGGACAGAAACTTCAAACCGGGATTCCGTATTGAACTTCACATCAAAGACCTGAACAACGCCCTCAATGCAGGACATGCCGTAAGCGCACCGCTTCCGCTGACAGGAGAACTTATGGAGATCATGCAGGCACTCAAAGCAGACGGACACGAAAAAGAAGATCATTCCAGCATTGTAAAATTCTACGAAAAAATTGGTAATGTAACAGTTACAAGAGACTAAAATCCGGTATATAATAAGGTAAGACTTTTGCTAACCGTAAAGAAAGCCTCGACAGGTTGCCATGAGCCTGCCGGGGCTTTTTTGAGTGGAATGGAGGACCTTTTATGTCAAAAATAGCGATTTTACTTCCAAAGGAATATATGCTGGAACAGGCAAGAAATGTAATCCGGGAGGACGAACTGGATATCGACATCCTCAAAGTGATCAAGACTTCCGACTCTGTCTATGAAGCAAGACAGGCCGTAGAGCAGGGCGCGGAGGTGGTTCTTGCCCGAGGCGTGCAGGCAGCTTTTATCCGCCAGTACACAAATATTCCTGTTGCAGAACTGACACTTACAGGCCAGGAAATCGGTCTTATGATCGCCAGCGCCAAGAAAAAAGTCCCGGACAAAAAGTGCCCGCAGATCGCACTGATCGGTTTCAAAAACATGTTCAGCGATACAACTTATGCAGATGAGCTTTTTGATATCCGGCTGAAATTTTATGACATCACAGCCATTGAGCAGGCAGCAGAAAAAGTAGACCTTGCGATACAGGAAGGCGCAGATGTCCTGCTCGGCGGCGATACCGTCAATGCACTGGCGGCACAGAAAGGCATTCCGGCGCAGTTCATCGATTCCACAGAGGAGTCGATCCGTTCCGCTATCGGCGTGGCAAAAAAGATGATCCTGACTGCGGAGGCAGAGAAAAATTTTACCGCACAGTTTGAGACAGTGCTGGATAATTCCTACAACGGGATTCTGGAAATTGATGAAAACAAAGAGATCATGATCGTAAACCGTGCAGGAGAAGAACTTTTTCACAAAAAAGCTTCTCAGCTTGAAGGAACTGCCTTGGAAAAAGTGATCCCGGAACTGGAACAACGGTATATCGATGACGTTCTGAGCGGAAAAAGAGATTCATTTATGACCTCGGTCTATGTGGCTGGTGTTCCGATGATGCTCACGGCAGCGCCGATCCAGTATGAAAACAAGATTCGTGGCGCGATCATTTCACTCTATCGAAATGCTTCTGTCCGAAAAAATGATGCAGATGAGCTGCATTCCTATTACCTGAAGGGCTACGTGGCGCATGCTCATTTTTCTGATATCAGGATCACTGGTAAAGAAATGGAATACTGCGTGGAACTTTCCAAAATGTACGCCCTGTCAAAGAATCCTGTGCTGATCTGTGGAGAAGACGGAACAGATAAGGAAAAACTGGCACAGTGCATCCACAACAACAGTTCCTATAAAGCGGGGCCTTTTGTTGCAGTGAATTGCAGCGGTATGACAGAACAGATGCAGGTGGACAGGCTTTTTGGAAACCCGGATGCAGAAGACGAGAGCATGAAAAAAGGGGCACTTGCGATCAGCGATCATGGAACGATCGTAATCTCTGAAATAGAAAAACTTTCACTTCTGTGCCAGTATCGTCTGTACCGTGCGATACGGTATGATTCCCTGATCCAGAATGACCTGGAGCGAAGCCAGACGCTGGATAACCGTATCATAGCGATAACGGGAGCAGATCTTTACCAGTATGTAGAGCAGGGCAGATTCCGGCAGGATCTTTATTATCTCCTGAACAGCCTTACGGTGGAGATTCCTCCGCTTCGGAAGCGCCCGCAGGATATCCGTGCGATCGTGGAGGACTGCAGGGTAAGATTTACAAAAAGATATGCAAGATTTCCAAAAATCGCAGAGGATGCGATGGAGGCACTTGCCGGATTTGGATGGCAGGGGAATGAAATTCAACTGGAGTCGTTTTGTGAAAGACTTTTTCTGACTTCACCCAAGAAGACGATCACCAGTGACTATGTATATTTTCTTCTGGACACATTGTATCCTGTAAAAGAAAGAATTTCGGAAGATGGCACAACAGTGATCTATCAGCACCCGGAGGCCGCGCGTCTGACGGAACTTCTGGAAAAACACCAGGGAAACCGTTCTGCAGTGGCGAAGGAGCTTGGAATCAGCACAACGACGTTGTGGAGACGAATGAAAAAATATGGCGTGATAAATAAATATGATCTGACGTAAGGAGGAAACGCTATGGCGATCCATATCATGGATGCGGGGGCGGAGCTGTTTCAGAATAATCCGATGTCTGTGATCTGCTCGATCGTGTGTGACCATGAGCAGCAGTGTGCCGGTCACTGTGTACTTGGAAAGAAAGGCAATCCGGTGCATTTTTCCAGTATTGAGAACTATATTTCGGACACTTATCTGGATCGAATGAAACTTCAGATTCCAGAAGAAAAGAAAAAACCGGTGGCAGTGATCGGGGCAGGTCCGGCAGGATTGACGGTGGCGATCATTCTGGCACAGCATGGGTATAAGGTGACGATCTTTGAGCAGCAGGACAAGATTGGCGGTATCACACGTTACGGAATCCCGGAATTCCGTCTGCCGAAATCTATCCTGGATCGTCTGGAAAAGCAGATCCTTGCGATGGGTATCCGCATCCGTCCGCATACTGCGATCGGAACAGTTCTGACGATCGATGATCTTTTCCGCGACGGATATGCAAGCGTGTTTGTTGGAACAGGAGTGTGGAAAGCACGAAACCTGGGGATTCCGGGGGAATGTCTGGCGAATGTGCATTTCGGCATTGACTATCTGGAAAATCCGGCAGCATATGATCTGGGAGAAAAAGTCGCCATTATTGGAATGGGAAATGCGGCAATGGACGTTGCGCGGACAGCTCTTCGAAACGGTGCACTGCAGGTGACATTGTATGCCCGCGGAACGCATGTAGCGGCGAACTCGCATGAAATGGCGTATGCAGAGCTGGATGGCGCACAGTTTGTCTTTGGAAAAGCGATCGAGCGCATCACGGAAACCGGCCCGGTATTCAAGACTTCGGTCATTGATGAGAATAATAAAGTCGTCGGATACGAGGAAGGCGAAGACCAGGTGGAAGCAGATTCCACGATCATCGCCATCAGCCAGGGACCAAGAAACCGCCTGATCCGCACAACCGTAGGACTGGAAGGCTCCGACAAAGGTCTCCTCATCGTAGACGAAAACGAAATGACCACCAGAGAAGGCGTCTTCGCCGCAGGAGATGTCGTACACGGCTCCAAAACCGTCGTCCATGCCGTAGAACAGGCAAAGAAAGCGGCCGTGGCGATGATCGCGTATATGGAAAAAGAAAGTTGACTTTTACCAGGGAAAGACATATAATAAATAATAGCTAAGGAATGTGGTGAAATTCCAAGAGGCAAAACGAAAACCCCCAGAGTTGCCGCTCTGGGGGTTTTCTTGCTCGTTACGGTGAGCTATTCCGTTTAGGCTGTTGCTACCTATTGTCTACCGCTCAGCCATTTGCATATGTAATAGCTAATTACATTTGCTAACACGGTGACAAGAAGTGTGGTGAAAAAATCATCCAAGAGATACACCTCCTTTCTGCTGGAGGAGCGGCAGCAACATTATTATAACACAAAATCAGAACAAAATGTACAATCTGTAAAATTTAACTCCAGAATTCTTCAGCCAGGGATATGAAATCTCTGGCTGCTTTGCTGAGATAACGTTTTTTGTGGTGACATGCCATGATGTTCCAGGAGGGCTTGCCAGGGAGAGTGAAGAATCGGATCTTGTCCTCGTGTCCACGGGCATAAAAAGCAGGAATGATGCCACAGCACATTTCAGCCCCGACCATAGTGGTGATGGTTGCATTGCTGGAGGTCTCAAAGAGTACATGAGGCTTGAAACTGGCAGATTCGAAGATGTGGTCGGTCAGGTCGCGAAGCGTGGATTCTTTGTACGTGAGGACAAAAGGTTCCTCGCGTAGCGCGTAAAGGTTCAGTTCGGAAATCTCACCCTCGCGAACAGGGACAGCATTTGTCCATCCTTCCTCCGGTGGTGTGGCGATCGGATGGCGGATCGGAACGGCAGCAAAAATATCCTCGGAAGCTAAAGGAATATAACTCAGAGCAGGTTTCTGCTGTTCCGGAACAAGTGTCACGAATCCCAGATCCAACTCACCGGATATCAGGAGTTCCTGCTGTTTCTGGACACTGAGTTCCCGTGGAGTGACCTGGATATTAGGATGCAGGCGGTGAAATTTCGGATACACATTAGAAAACATGGCGATCCCACGCCCAGGCGTAAAGCCAACACTGAGTTCGCCCTGCTGGATCCTGGCGAGATCATGGATCCTGTGATAAGTATCCTTCTTAAGCAACAGCATTTCCCGTGCAGCCTTCAGATAAATCTCCCCAGCTTCCGTAGGATGCCAGTCCGTCCGCGAACGATGAAAAAGCTGCACACCGAGTTCCTTCTCAAGTTTAAGAAGCTGCTGGTTGAGCGCAGACTGCGTGATATAAAGCTTTTCCGCCGCACGGGTGATGTTGTTTTCTTCCGCGATTGCTACAATATATTGTATTTGACGTAAATCCATTGTGGGTACCTCCTTATCTCCATTCTACCCCAATCCCCTCCACATTCCAATATGTAAATTAGAAAAATTAAGAGAACTATAACTACAATGAATTTTACTTATACAACCTCCTGCGTTATAATAACCTCAACAAAGCAAAGGAGGAATCCAAAATGTCACTGCTAGTAAAAATAAACCAGTCTGACAACGTAGCCATCGCTGTTCAGCCACTGAGCGCAGGATCAGAAGTGGAAGGCATCCACATCAACCAGGACATCCCGCAGGCACACAAAGTCGCACTGGCTGACATTCCAAAAGGAAGCCCGGTCATCCGCTACGGCGTGATCCTCGGATACGCCATGAACCCGATCAAACGCGGCGACTGGATCAACGAATTCATGCTCGAACTCCCAACCCCGCCATCCGTAGATGACATGGAGTTCGGCAAAAACATCGTCACAGACCTGCCTGAACCGCCGGTAACTACCTTCGAAGGATATGCAAATCCAGACGGCGGCTACGCAGGAACCAGAAACATCCTCGGGATCAGCACCACCGTACAGTGCGTAACAGGAGTACTGAATGTCGCAGTAAAGAAAATGAAAGAAGAACTTCTTCCAAAATATCCAAACGTAGACGACATCGTCCCGATCAACCACGCATACGGCTGCGGCGTTGCCATCAACGCACCTGAGGCAAAAGTCCCGATCCGTGCACTCAGAAATCTCGTCAAACATCCAAACTTCGGCGGACAGCTCATGGTAGTCGGACTTGGCTGTGAGAAATTCACTGTACAGATGCTCCTCGATGAAGCCGATATTACACCTGAAAATGTCATTATTCTCCAGGAACAGAAAGGCTTCGATGCCATGGTTGACGCCCTCATGAAAATGGCAGACAAAAAACTCGCGATCCTCAACGAAAGAAAACGAGAAACACTTCCATTATCCAAACTCTGCATCGGTATGCAGTGCGGTGGAAGCGATGCATTCTCCGGCGTGACTGCAAACCCATCCGCAGGATATGCGGCAGACATGCTGGTAAAAGGCGGCGCAACCGTTATGTTCTCCGAAGTAACAGAAGTACGTGACGGAGTACATTACCTTGCAGAACGCTGCGTCAGCGCAGAAGTAAGAGACAAACTTGCAGCAGAAATGCGCTGGTACGATCATTACCTTGCAGAAGGAAACGTAGACAGAAGCGCTAACCCGACCCCGGGAAACAAAAAAGGCGGACTCTGCAACATCGTAGAAAAAGCCATGGGCTCCATTGCAAAATCAGGAAGCTCACCGATCGTGGAAGTACTTTCCCCGGCAGAAAAACCAACCAAACACGGTCTTATCTATGCAGCGACACCGGCAAGCGATATCGTCTGCGGTCCATGCCAGCTTGCATCAGGAATCACTCTGCAGGTATTTATGACAGGCCGCGGAACTCCATATGGACTCGCAGCAGCTCCGGTCATCAAAGTCTGTTCAAGAAATGAAATGAAAGCCATGTGGCAGGATCTGATCGATGTCAACGCCGGTCCGATCGCAACAGGCGAAGCAACGATCCAGGAAATCGGAACCCAGCTGTTCAACAAGATCATCGCAGTTGCAAGCGGCAAGGATCAGTCCTTCGCAGAGAAATACAAACTCCACAACGACCTCTGCATCTTCAACCCGGCACCGATCACCTGATATCCAGGTTTCAAAATTTCAACTGCATCTCATGCCTGCATGTGTATGCAGTTGAAATTGTAAATATCAAGCGACCCGCTTTTTTTTTACCCTAAATCGTCAAAAAACATGCATTTTACGCAATGTATGAAATAAAATGCGATTAAAATGAAACATATCATTTCAAAACCTGCAACATTAACGAAACCATAAAAATCACAAGAACCTTCTTGGGTATTCTGCGAATTGAACAAAAAGCCAGAATGTATATAATAAAATACATACAAAACAAACAAAGAAAAACATTGAGGCCGCAATGATTTCGAATATTCTAGGAGGAAGAAAAATGATACCTGTTGTAGAAAAAATGGAAGTTTTCCCGGTAGCCGGACATGACTGTATGGAATTAAACCTTTCCGGCGCACATGCACCTTACTTTACAAGAAACATCGTGATCCTGACAGATTCCAACGGAGTAGAAGGTGTTGGAGAAGTTCCGGGAGGAGAGAAGATCACAAATGCACTTGAGCAGGTAAAAGACCTGGTGATCGGAACAAGCATTGCAGATTACAAACAGACGCTCAACAAGGTTCGTAAATGGCTGGATGAAAATATCAAAGATGACGTGCGTGGCTTACAGACATTCGACCTTCGTACCGGAGTACATGTAGTAACAGCAATCGAAGCACCTCTGCTTGACCTTCTCGGAAAATTCCTTGATGTGCCGGCAGCAGCTCTGATGGGTGATGGAATCCAGAGAGAAAGAGTACAGTTCTTAAGCTACCTCTTCTACATTGGAGACCGCAAAAAAACAGATCTTCCGTACGAAGAAGAACCAGATGCAGAATGCGATTGGTACCGTCTCCGTCACGAAGAAGCCCTTACACCAGAAGCAATCGTAGCACTTGCAAAAGCGACCCATGAAAAATACGGCTTCGTAGATTTCAAACTCAAAGGCGGCGTACTTGCACCGAAGGAAGAACTCAAAGCAGTTCAGGCGATCAAAAAAGCATTCCCGGATGCAAGAGTTGATCTCGACCCGAACGGCTGCTGGAGCCTCAAAGAAGCACTGGAGATCGCTCCACAGCTCAAAGAATGTCTTGCTTACTGTGAAGACCCATGCGGCGCAGAAAACGGATTCTCCGGACGTGAAGTTATGGCAGAGTTCAGACAGCTCTCCGGAATGCCGACAGCAACCAACATGATCAACACAGACTGGCGCCAGATGCATCACTGCCTGTCCCTGCAGAGCGTAGATATTCCGCTTGCAGACCCGCATTTCTGGACTATGAACGGTTCCGTTCGAGTAGGTCAGATGTGCAACGATTTCGGCATGATGTGGGGATGTCATTCCAATAATCACTTCGATGTCAGCCTTGCAATGGTCGTGCAGTGTGCAGCAGCAATCCCAGGAAAGATGAACGGAATCGACACACACTGGATCTGGCAGGAAGGACGCGAGCGTCTCACAAAACAGCCGATGAAAATCGTTGACGGATGCATTGATCTTCCGAAAAAAGGTGGACTTGGAATCGAAGTTGACCGCGAACAGGTTCTCAAAGCACACAAACTTTACATGGACAACTGTCTGGGAGCACGTGACGATGCAAAAGGCATGCAGTATCTGATCCCGGGATGGAAATTCGATAACAAGCGTCCGTGTCTCGTAAGATAAGATTTTATCAGCAAAATAGGTTATGAGGGTCTGGCGACAGATCCTCCCCCTTAAAAACTTTAGTGAATGAATATATGGAAAGAGTATGAGGAAAAAACATGTCTGAATCAACAAGAATGTTATTAGGACTGGCATTAGGAATCATCGTAATGATCGTCCTGGTAATGAAAACAAAAGTACATTCCTTCATGGCACTGCTGATTGCAGCCATGATCACAGGAATCATCGGCGGAATGCCGATCTCAGATATTACCCTCGCTGACGGCACAACTCAGACTGGTCTGATCACGGCCATTCAGGAAGGATTTGGAAGCACATTAAAGAGCACCGGTATCATCATCGGTCTTGGCGTTATGATGGGCGGTATCCTGGAGAAATCCGGAGCTGCCGAAAAAATGGCATACAGCTTTATCAAACTGATCGGTCAGAAAAACGAAGAATGGGCTCTGGCGATCACAGGATGGTTCATTTCCATTCCGGTATTTGCAGACTCCGCGATCGTAATTTTTGCACCTCTTTGCAAGGCAATGTCCAAAGTAACCGGTAAATCTGTAGTTGGACTTGCACTTTCACTGGCAGTTGGTCTTCAGCTGACACACTGTCTGGTACCTCCGACACCTGGTCCGCTGACCGCAGCCGGAATGTTCAATGTCGATGTAGGCCAGATGATCATCGGTGGTGCACTGATCTCCATTCCGATGCTGATCGTAGTAGTTTTTTACACAAAATGGATCGGAAAGAAAATCTATCAGGTTCCGAACGATGAAGGTGGATTTGACAGAAAAGAATTCAAACAGGAATACATCAAATCCATGGATGAACTCAATGCAATGATGGATGCAAAACAGCTTCCGGGCTTCTGGGTATCTGTGGCACCGATCTTCATCCCGATCATTCTGATCCTTCTCAAAACTGTACTTGGTTTTGTTGGTATCAGCAACAGCGTAGTTGATTTCCTTGGTTCTCCGATCGTAGCACTTGGAATCGGTACACTTCTTGCAATCTACGGACTTGTTCCGAAGGAAGATAACAAAGCTGTTCTCAAGATGATGGATGACGCTATCAAAGATACCGGTATCATCATGCTGATCACAGGTGCCGGCGGATCTCTTGGAAACGTTGTAAAAGTAAGCGGTATCGGTACTGCACTTGGTGAAATGGTTACATCCTGGGCACTTCCGGCAGTTCTGATCCCGTTCATCATTGCAGCACTTATGAGGATCGCTCTCGGATCTGCAACCGTTGCAATCACAACAGCAGCATCCCTGACAGCACCACTTATGAGTGTTTTAAGCATCAGCCCGCTTCTTATGTCCCTTTCCTGCTGCGTAGGTGCGATTTCATTCTCCTACTTCAATGACAGTGGATTCTGGGTATTCAACGGAATGTTCGGACTGACAGAACTGAAAGACCAGGTTCGATGCAAGACGGCCGTATCGATGATCATGTCGGGCGTTGGTGTACTGGAACTGCTTATCGCACAGTTCTTTATCTAAAATCAATGAACAAAAATTAAAACATATAACAAGATCATTCAATCCAAAAAATATAGCAACAACGAGGAGGAAAAAACAATGGGATTTGTACCAAGAGGAATTATTCCACCAATCATCACACCACTTACAGATGACGGAGAAGTAAACTATCCAGTACTGCGTCAGATGGTCAATCATCTGATCGACAACGGCGTGCATGGTCTGTTTCCACTGGGAACGACCGGAGAGTTTTACGCATTCGATGACGATACCTATCGCAAGATCCTTGAAACAGTCAAAGATGAGACAAGAGGTCGTGTTCCGGTTTACGGCGGTGCAAACCATATCACAACAAGAGGCGTTATCCGTCTGGTAAAGATCTGCGAAGAAGTTGGCGTGGATGCAGTTTCCGTACTGACACCAATGTTTGTATCCCAGACACAGGACGAACTGTACGCTTACTATAAGGAAATCGCAGAAAGCACTTCACTTCCGATCATCCTTTACAACAACAAACCAAAAACAAATGTAACCATTACACCGGCAACTGTTGCTAAACTTGCTGAGATTGACAATATCGTTGCAGTCAAAGACAGCACCGGTGATATGACAAATGCAGCAGAGTACATCCGTCTGACAAGAGATAACGACAATTTCCACGTACTGATGGGAAGAGATACTCTGATCCATGCAGCTCTCTGCTATGGAGCAACAGGCGCGATCGCATCCTGTGCAAACGTAGCTCCACGTATCGCAGCTGATATCTACGACAAATTTATGGAAGGTGATCTCAAGGGATCTTTGGATGCACAGTTTGAACTGGCACCGCTCCGTATCGCATGTGGTATGGGTACTTTCCCGGCTGTTATTAAGGAAGGGCTTGTACAGCAGGGCATCCCGGTTGGCAAGTGCCTGGCACCGATCGGCGAGCTGACACCAGAAGAGAAGGAGAAACTTCATCAGGTTCTGGTTGACATGAAGCTTGTTTGATGATATAAAATCTCCAGATAAATAAAAAGGCAGGAATGTAAAATGCGAGTTTTCTACGAAGAAATGAAAGAAAAATTACAGAGCATTCTTGTGAAAAATGGTTTCGATGAGAAACGTGCAGAGGAATCGGCGAAGAATTTCGCCGATTCTTCTTTAGATGGAGTGTATTCTCATGGCTACCAGCGTTTTCCAAGAGTGATCGCTTATATTCAGAAAGGCTACATTGACGTAAATGCAGTGCCGGAAAAAATCACCGGCTTTGGTGCCGTGGAACGATGGGACGGCCATCTGGGAATGGGAAATCTCAATGCAAAAATGGCAATGCAGCGTGCGGTAGAACTGGCGGCACAGCTTGGGATCGGTATGGTGGCGATGTCCAATACCAATCACTGGATGCGCGGCGGTGCCTACGGATGGCAGGCAGCGGAAGCAGGATGTATCGGAATCTGCTGGACAAATACCTGTCCAAACATGCCGGCATGGGGAGCCATTGATGGAAGGATCGGAAATAATCCATTTGTTCTGGCTGTTCCGGATCAGAATGGAGAGCATGTTGTTGTTGATACTGCGATGGCACAGTATTCTTACGGCAAGCTTTCTGTATGCAGGCAGAATGGAGAAAAACTTCCTTATCCGGGTGGTTACGATGAGGAAGGCAGCCTGACCTGCGACCCGGCAGCCATCGAAAAAACAAGAAGAGTCGTCCCGATCGGCTACTGGAAAGGTTCTGGCCTCTCGATCGTACTGGATCTGATCGGCGGGATACTCACACTCGGAAGAACTGTGACAAAAGTAGGACAGGAATGCGAATCGGAATACGGCCTGACGCAGGTATTCATCGCGATCCGCCCGGAAGTCCTGAATCAGGATCCAGACAAAGCACAGGAAATCTTAAACGAGACACTGAAAGATATCCAGGCTTCCATTCCGGAAAAAGAAGGACATACCGTCCGATATCCAGGACAGGGAACACTCATCCGACGCAGGGAAAATCTGAAGAACGGAATCCCGGTCAACGAGGAAATATGGAAAAAGATATGTGAATTATAAATAGCACAATAAAACTCCGGTCATGAAGAAATTTGTGACCGGAGTAACTGTTTACAGGTAATATTCCGCAGTTTTTGAGTATAACAAAGACTTTCATGTCACGAATCTGATATTTTCAGCTTGTATTTTGTATATTCAAAATATGATATAGGGTATAGTGTAAGAAAAATCAGGCGAAGAATAGCTGGAACAGGAGATGAGAGATATGAGATATGGATATTTTGATGAAGCAAAAAAGGAATATGTGATCACACGTCCGGATACACCGGCACCGTGGGTAAACTATCTTGGCTCACCAGAGTATGGGGCAATCGTTTCAAATAATGCAGGAGGATACAGTTTTGCAAAATCCGGAGCAAATGGAAGAATCCTGAGATATATTTTCAATCAGTTTGATCAGCCGGGACGGTATATTTACCTTCGCGATAATGAAAGTAAAGATTACTGGTCTGCATCCTGGCAGCCGGTAGGCAAAGATCTGGAGACGTACAAAAGTGAATGTCATCATGGGACAGCATACACAAAAATGATGGCAGATTACAGTGAAATTCACTCAGAAGTAAGATATTATGTGCCGTTGGAGCGGTCTTATGAAGTATGGAGTCTGGCAGTAACAAACTATTCTGAGAAAAAACGTGAACTTACAGTAACAGGATATGCGGAATTTACCAACAACAGTAACTATGAACAGGATCAGGTAAATCTTCAGTATTCTCAGTATATCACACAGACGGTTTTCAGAGGGAACCGTGTACGTCAGATGATCCACGCAAACCTGGATCGTCTGGAAGAAGGTGAAAACATTGATAACAAAAATGTATTCAACAGATTCTTCGGACTGGCAGGAGCTGACGTGAATTCCTGGTGCGGAGACAAAGAAAGCTTTCTCGGAAGATATCACGGATATAACAATCCAGAGGGCGTGATCACGGGAAAACTCAGCAATAAGGGAAATTATAATGAGAATAGCTGTGGAGCACTTTCAACAGTTTTAAGCCTTGCTCCGGGGGAAACAAAAGAAATCACTTTTCTTGTTGGAATGAAAGGTGATGCAGAAGCGGGCGAGATCGTGGAGCATTACAAAAACTGCCAGGATGTATGTAAAAAAGAACTGGAAGAACTGATCGAATACTGGCATGGTCAGCTTTCTCACTTCCAGATCAGAACCCCAAGTCCGGAATTTAATACCATGATCAATACATGGAATGCATACAACTGTTTTATGACTTTTATCTGGTCACGGGCAGCTTCTTTTACCTACTGTGGACTCCGCAATGGATATGGATATCGCGATACAGTTCAGGATATTCAGGGAGTGATTCATCTGGCACCGGAGATGGCGGTGGAAAAAATCCGATTCATGCTTTCCGCACAGGTGGATAACGGCGGTGGACTTCCGCTTGTAAAATTTACACATAACCCGGGACATGAAGATACTCCGGACGATGCTTCCTATGTACAGGAAACAGGACATCCGGCTTATCGTGCAGATGATGCACTGTGGCTTTTCCCTACAGTCTATAAATATGTTTCAGAAACAGGCAATGTGGCATTCATGGATGAAGTGATTCCGTTTGCAAACAAAGGTGAGGCAACCGTATATGAACATCTGAAACGTGCAATTGCATTTTCTGAAAATCATCTTGGAAAACATGGAATGCCGGCAGGTCTTTATGCAGACTGGAATGACTGTCTCAGACTTGGAAAAGATGGAGAGTCAACTTTTGTAGCACTGCAGTATTATTATGCAATGACGATCCTTAGAGAATTTGCAGACTACAAAGAGGATAAAGAATATATTGAATATCTTAACGAAAGTCAGAAGAAACTTGGAAAACTGATCCAGGATCTCTGCTGGAATGAAGACCGCTTTATCCGTGGATTTACAGAAGATGGAGCTGTGATTGGAAAGCGCACAGATCCGGAAGCGAATATGTGGCTGAATCCGCAGAGCTGGGCGGTGATCAGTGGCCTTGCAGACGATGCACAGGCAGATCTTGCACTGGATATGGTTTATAAGAGACTGAATACGGAATATGGAGCAATCCTGATGGATCCTCCATATCATGCTCATGCATTCGAGGGTGCACTGGCTGTGATCTATAATGCAGGAACCAAGGAAAATGCAGGGATTTTCTCACAGTCACAGGGATGGATCATTCTTGCAGAAGCTCTGAGAGGACATGGAGAGAGAGCTTTTGGCTACTTTATGGAAAATGCGCCTGCGGCACAGAATGACAGGGCAGAGATCCGAAGGCTGGAACCATACTGCTATGGACAGTTTACAGAGGGAAAAGCAAGCCCGAATTTCGGACGCTCTCATGTACACTGGCTGACAGGAACAGCATCTACCGTTATGGTAGGGTGTGTAGAAGGTATCCTTGGTATGCGTCCTGACTTTGGCGGACTGCGAATTGCACCATCTGTTCCGAAAGAATGGGATAAATTTGAAATTGATAAAGATTTCCGCGGATGTAAACTTCATATTACAGTCCATAATCCGGGACACGTGGAATCTGGTTTCAAGAAGATGATCGTCAATGGAGAAGAACTGGGAGAAAATTATATTCCTCAGGAAAAGCTTACAGAGATTACAGAAGTAGAACTGTTCATGTCATAAAAAGGAGACAGCATGAAATATATAAAATTTCAGGATAAAAAAGGAACGTTTACCATTCAGAGTCCGGAAAACTACAGTGGTCTGTATTTTCCGCTGGCGGGTGATGGGGGACTGAAATCCAGTATCACTCCGAACCTTGGAGGAGACAGCAAGACAGATCAGAACCATTTTCTTTTGGAACCGGTAAGTATTGAAAATCTTCACAATAATCGCAGTACCAGAAATTTCTGGTGTCGTATAGAAGGTAAGGGATGCTGGTCTGCAACGGGAATTTCAGCAGAGCAGGAATTACAGAAATTTACAGAAGCTCAGGATAAAAGCATTCTGGAAGCCGGTTTTATGTGGCAGAAAGTGACCAGAACTTCTGCAAAATATGGTCTTCAGTCAGAAATCACTTCTTTTGTTGATGTGGACGGAGCAGCAGAGATTGAACTGGTCAGAATAAAAAATATATCTGAAGAAGTGACAAAAATAACTCCGATCGCTGCAATACCACTTTATGGAAGAAGCGCGGACAATATTCGAGATCATCGTCATGTGACATCGCTTCTTCACAGAATCAATACAACAGAATATGGTGTGGAAGTCACACCGGTTCTGTCTTTTGATGAAAGAGGTCATCAGAAGAATCATACCACCTATTTTGTATATGGATATTCAGAAAAAGGCGATGCGCCGGAGGCGTTTTATCCTACTGTGCAGGAGTTTATAGGAGAGGGCGGTACCTATCTGAATCCAGAAGCAGTAAGAGAGAACAAGCCAGGCAGAAAGGCAGGAAGCAGAGCTGAGGGAAAAGAGGCAATGGGAGGCATCCGCTTTGCGGATGTTGAGCTAAAGCCGCAGGAAACAGCAGGTTTTATCATACTGGCAGGACTGACAGAGAAGAAAGAGAGTATTGCCAAAACTGTCGCAAAATACAGGACAGAAGAACAGGTGGAGAACGTTCTTGAAGAGGTGAAATCCTACTGGCAGAAAAAAGTAAATGTATCTTATGAAACCGGTGATGCAGATGCTGATAACTATATGAAATGGATCAGCTTTCAGCCGGTACTGCGAAGAATCTATGGCTGTTCTTTTCTCCCATACCACGACTATGGAAAAGGCGGACGAGGATGGAGAGATCTCTGGCAGGACTGTCTTGCACTCCTGATCATGAATCCGGCTGTAGTGCGTCAGATGATTGTTGCCAACTATGGCGGTGTCCGCATTGACGGAACAAATGCCACGATTATTGGAAATAAACAGGGAGAATTTATCGCGGACAGAAATAATATTGCCCGTGTCTGGATGGATCATGCATTCTGGCCGTTTGGAACGACGAAGCTGTATATCGACCAGACCGGCGATATGGATATTCTGTTTGAAAAAGTTCCATATTTCAAAGATCTTCAGTCAGGAAGAGGAACAACACACGATGAAGAATGGAATACAGCTTACGGAAAACAGCAGAAAGTAGAGAGCGGAGATATTTATTTCGGAACAATTCTGGAGCATATTCTTCTGCAGAATTTAACTGCTTTTTATGATGTAGGTGAGCATAATGAAATGAAACTCCATGGAGCCGACTGGAACGATGCCATGGATATGGCGTGGGACAATGGTGAGAGTGTGGCGTTTACCTGTGCCTATGCAGGAAATATGAATAACATTGCAGACTGCCTGGAAAACCTGGAACGCATAAGCGGAATTAACCGGGTTGAGATTGCCAGTGAAATGGAATGTCTGTTTTCCTGTGGAAGAGATTTATATGAGAATGCAGACAAAAAAAGAAAACTGCTGGGTTCTTACACCAAAAAGTGTGCACACAACATCAGCGGCGACACAGTGATTGTCAGAATTGATGAGATAGTCAGAAATCTGCGTGAAAAAGCAGACTGGATGATGGAAAATATCCGAAAGAATGAATGGATCACAGATGGTGGAGACGGATGGTTCAATGGTTATTATGATGACCACAAGAATCCGGTAGAGTGCTGCGAAAAAGATCGTGTACGCATGATGCTGACCAGCCAGGTATTCGCGATCATGAGCGGAACTGCAACAAAAGAGCAGACTGCCGCGATCAGCAGAAGTGCAGATAAATATCTGTTCGATGAGAAAGCAGGCGGTTATCGACTGAATACAAATTTCAGAGAAGAGAAATTTGATCTCGGCAGAATGTTCGGCTTTGCCTATGGTGAAAAAGAAAACGGAGCTGTTTTCTCTCACATGGCAGTCATGTATGCAAATGCTCTGTACAGTCAGGGATTTGTAAAAGAAGGATATAAAGTGCTCAATACACTTCTTCATGCGGCAATGAACTTTGAAAGCAGCTATATGTATCCAGGACTTCCTGAATATTTTGACAGTGATGGAAGAGGGCTGTATGCATATCTTACCGGTGCAGCAAGCTGGTATATGCTGACCATGATTACAGAAGCTTTTGGAGTAAGAGGAGAGATTGGCAATCTTGTGATCGCACCAGCACTTATGGCAGAACAGTTTGATAAAGAAGGAAATGCATCACTCTATCTGGAATTTGCAGGAAAGAAATTTGAGGTTCACATTTCCAATCCAGACAAAAAGGAGTATGGAGAATATCAGATTGTTCAGGCGTACTGTGACGAAAAAGAAATAGAAAAAAGAGCAGGCGGAAGTGCCTGCATGAAAAAAGAGACGATTGAACAGTTGTCTTTAGATGAGACACATAATATTACTATAGTATTACAGTAAAAACAACCCGACATTATGTAGCAAAATGACATAATGCCGGGTTGTTTTCTGTTTTTCTCAATGCCGGAGAGAGACAGAGGCATGTCTGCTGGTCTACCACATGGATTTGTAGTATTTGTCGCGGTATTTCTTTGGTGTCAGTCCTGTATAGCCTTCAAAAATCTGTATAAAGTGACTCTGTGAGGAAAAGGAAAGATACGCCGCAATATCCACGATAGACTGATCAGAATATCTGAGAAGATGAGTGGCTTTTTCTATTTTCTGTTCACGGATGTAGTCACTGATCGATACACCAAGATTCTGCTTGAATATACGGGAAAGATAATTGCAGGACAGCCCTGTATGTTCAGCCAGATCCTGAATGGTGATTCTTTCTTTTATGTGACTGTAGATATAGTTGATGCATTCAATGACAGGTTTGGACAGAACAGAACTTTTTTTCTGAAGAAGCATTTTTCCGGTAAAATCTTTTGCCATAATATGGTGGAGGTCTGCAACTTCACGGACTGAAGTGCAGGAATCCATTTTTAAGATATAGAAGTCGCTGAGGCGATAGGCCTGCTCCGGTTCCAGTCCTCCGTCAATGCAATAACGGGTCAGCATGGCGGTAGTTACCACAAAATGATATTTGATATTGGTCAGAGGATTTCTTGAAAGGACACCAGTTCCTTCGAGATGAAGAAAGGAATCGTTTTTGCAGTTTGCAGTGACAGTCTCCATGTCTCCGCTTCGGACTGCATTATAAAAAGAGTATTCTACGGAGGGAGAACGGTGCAGGATCTCCATATCATCGTTTTTCATTTCAGTGTGGTACCAGTCTTTTGAAATTGCCATAAACATCACTCCTTAATGTGTTGATTTTTTATATTATGACATGAATCTGACATTTTGTTAAGATTAATAATATATTTTGAATGTCAAAAATGATATAGTATCATCATCAAAGAGAAAACAGTGAAAAATGCTTTGAACAAGGAGGAATTTTTAATGAAAAGAAAATTTGTATCTGTAATCCTGACAGCAGCAGTTGTTGCAGGAACACTCTCAGCAGCAACTGTAGTAAGTGCGGATTCCGGAGAAGGAAAAGTGATCAATATTTATTCCTGGAATGATGAATTTCGTCAGAGATTGGAAGCTGTATATCCGGAAGTAGAATCTACATCAAAGGATGGAACAGTTACAACACTGAAAGATGGAACAGAGATTCACTGGGTCATTAACCCGAATCAGGATGGCGTTTACCAGCAAAAACTGGATGAAGCATTGATGAACCAGGCGGATGCGGCAGACGATGACAAAGTAGATATTTTCCTGTCAGAGACAGACTATGTAAATAAATATACAGACAAAGATGCAGATGTGGCAATTCCGCTTAAAGACCTCGGAATTGATCCTGACAAAGATCTTGCAGATCAGTATGATTTTACAAAAACAACAGCATCTGACACTGATGGAGTACAGAGAGGTTCTACATGGCAGTGCTGCCCGGGAACTCTGGTATATCGTCGTGACATCGCAAAAGATGTATTTGGAACAGATGATCCGGAAGCAGTAGGCGAGAAATTAAAGGACTGGGATACAACAAAAGCAACAGCAGAAGAACTGAAAGCAAAAGGATACTACACATTTGCTTCTTATGCAGATACATTCCGTCTGTATGGAAACAGCATCGAAAATTCATGGGTAGAGCCGGGAAGCACAACGATCAAAGTTGACCAGAAGATCATGGATTGGATAAGTGATTCAAAAGAATGGCTGGATGCAGGATATCTGAACAAAACTGTAAAAGGTCAGTGGAACGATGACTGGAACAAAGCTATGAGCTCTGACTCCAAAGTATTCGCATTCCTGTTCCCGGCATGGGGAATTGACTTTACCCTGAAACCAAACTGGGATGGCGAAGACGGTGCCTGGGCTGTTACAAACCCACCGCAGGAATACAACTGGGGCGGATCTTATATCCATGTAGCAACAGGAACAGACAACACGGAACATGCAAAAGATATTATCCTTGCTCTGACTGGAAACAAAGACAACCTGTTAAAGATTTCCCAGGACTATGCTGACTTTACAAATACAAAATCCGGTATGCAGGAGGCTGCTTCTGACGATGCATTCGCTTCTGATTTCCTCGGTGGACAGAATCCATTTGAATATTTTGCACCGGTTGCAGAAAACATCAAAATTGCCCCGCTTTCCCCTTATGATCAGGGCTGTGTAGAACTGATCCAGAATGCTTTCAGCGATTATTTCCAGGGAAATGTTGAGTTTGACAAAGCAAAATCAAACTTTGAAACAGCAATCATGGAACGTTATCCGGAAATCACAGAAGTACAGTGGCCGGAATAAATGATCAGATCAGCAGGGTACAGAGTGCCCTGCTGTTTATTGGAAAGGAAAGGCATTTATGAAAAAAAAGAAAAAAAATATTGATTACGGAAAATGGGGCTTGTTATTTATTCTTCCATTTTTTATCGCGTATCTGATATTTTCTCTTATTCCTTTGATCGATACTGTAAGATACAGCTTTTTCGAATATTATCGTTCGGGTATCAAGGTAGTAGGTCCGAATTTTGTCGGCATGAAAAACTACATCAGTCTTTTGAAATCAGATATGTTCCTGTATGGAAAAAACACATTGATCCTGTGGCTGATCGGTTTTGTTCCGCAGATCGTGGTTGCACTTGTACTTGCCTGCTGGTTTACAGATCTTCGAATGAAGATCCACGGCAAACAGTTCTTTAAAGTAGTTATTTATCTGCCGAACCTGATCATGGCGTCTGCATTTGCCTTATTATTCTTTACGATGTTCTCTACCAATGGTCCGGTCAACTCTATTCTGCTGTCTCTGGGTGTTCTGAAAGCACCGATTGATTTCCTGGGTTCTGTTCTGGGAACAAGAGGACTGATCGGATTTATGAACTTTATGATGTGGTTTGGAAATACAACGATCATGCTGATGGCGGCAGTTATGGGTGTAAGTGTGGAGGTCTATGAGGCTGCTGATCTGGATGGATGCAATGGAATTCAGAGATTTTTCTATATTACACTGCCAATGATCCGTCCGATCCTTGCATACACACTGATCACATCTATCATCGGTGGTCTTCAGATGTTTGATGTTCCTCAGATCCTGACAAACGGACAGGGTAACCCGGACAGAACATCCATGACACTGATCATGTTCCTGAACAGTCATCTGAAGAGCAAGAATTATGGAATGGCAGGTGCATTATCTGTTTACCTGTTCATCATCAGTGGTATCCTCTGCTTCTTTGTTTACAGAATGACCAATGACAACGATCCAGATGGTTCAAAAAAGGCAGCTAAGAAACGTGCAAAAGAAGAAAGGAGAAGAGCAAGATCATGAAAACAAATTCAGGAAAACGTGTGATGAGCATTTTCGCACATATTGTACTCATTCTCTTATCTTTTATGTGTCTGTTTTTCTTTGCGATTCTGCTTATCAATGCAACGCATTCACATGCAGAACTGCAGAAAGGCTTTTCTATCATTCCGGGTAAACATTTTCTGGATAACCTGAGAAGTGTGGCAAATGATGGAAGCTTTCCAATGTTCAGAGGAATCATTAACAGTGTGATCGTGTCCGGATGCTCTGCAGCATTATGTACATACTTTTCTTCCCTGACTGCATATGGCATTTATGCTTATGATTTCAAGGGAAAGAAAGTTGCTTTTACTTTCATCATGGCAATCCTTGTTATGCCGACACAGGTAACTGCAATGGGATTCCTGAGACTGATCACAAAGATGGGAATGTATGATTCACTTCTTCCGCTGATTATTCCGTCCATTGCTTCACCGGCAGTATTTTACTTTATGTACAGTTATTTACAATCTTCTCTTCCGCTGTCACTGGTGGAAGCTGCCAGAATTGACGGATCTGGAGAGTTCCATACATTCAACCGTATTGTACTTCCAATCATGAAACCGGCGATCGCAGTTCAGGCAATCTTTACCTTTGTTGGATCATGGAACAACTACTTCGTACCGGCATTGGTTATCCAGTCCAAGAACAAGATGACGGTTCCGATCCTGATTGCAACATTACGAGGTGCTGATTACATGAACTTTGATATGGGTAAGATTTACATGATGATCACTGTTGCTATCGTACCGATCATTATTGTTTATCTGCTTCTGTCAAAATATATCATCGCAGGTGTTACGCTGGGTGGCGTAAAAGAGTAAAAAATAAAAGTTATCATCAATCAGAAGAACGCGGCAGGATATTCTTGCATAAAGGATAAAGAATGCTGTCGTTCTTTTGTTGTATAAAATAAATTCAAACGTTAGCAGGAGGATTATATATGAAAGATGTATGGGGACACAGTGGAAGTATGGATCAGAGTCTGTCTGAACTTGAAATCAGACACCGGACTCTGGCAAGAGAAGCGGCGGTGGAAGGTATTGTACTTCTGAAAAACGAAGGAGTACTTCCTCTTTCCACAGCTTCAGCTATTGCACTGCTTGGAAGTGGGGCAGAAAAGACTATTAAAGGCGGAATTGGTTCCGGTGATGTAAATAACAGAGAAAATATTTCCATTTATCAGGGAATGAAAGAAGCAGGTGTGACTATTACCAGCGAGGACTGGCTGGAGGATTATGAAGAACGTTATAAAAACGCACGAAATGTCTGGAAAGAAAAAATCCTTGAGGATGCAAAGCACGTAGATAATCCATTTGATGCATACGCAAGCAACCCTTTTATTCTTCCGGAAGGACGGGCTGTTGAAGCAAAGGATATAGCAGATGCAAAAGCAGCTGTGTATGTGCTCAGTCGTATTTCCGGAGAGGGTAAAGACCGCCGCAGGGTAAAAGGAGACTATTATCTGAGTGAAAGAGAAGCAGCAGATCTTTTTTTCCTGAATGAAAAAAAGATTCCGGTCATCCTGCTTCTGAATGCGGGTGGTCCGATCGAACTGACTGACATTCTGGAAAATACAGAGAACATAAAGGCAATCCTTAATATTTCCCAGCCGGGGCAGGAGAGTGGATATGCGGTTGCAGACATCCTGCTGGGAAACTGTGTACCAAGTGCGAAACTGACGACAACCTGGGCGAGAAGATATGAAGACTGCCCTTTTGCAGAGGATTACAGTTATCTGAATGGAAATCTGGATACCGAAGAGTACAAAGAAGGGATTTTTGTCGGATACCGTTATTTTGACAGCTTTGGCAAAAAGCCACTGTTTCCGTTTGGATTCGGACTGTCCTATACAGAGTTTAAAATAGAATTCAAAGGGATTGAGACTTCGGAGAAAGAACTTACAGTTGAAATGAAAGTTACTAATATCGGAGATACTTATGCAGGAAAAGAAGTTGTGCAGATTTATGCATCTCTTCCTCAGACAGAGGTAAAGAAAGAATATCGCCGTCTCGTTGGGTATGCAAAAACAAAGCTTTTGCAGCCGGGAGAAGCTGAAACATTGAAGATCACAGTTGGACAGAAAGAACTGGCATATTTTTCTGAGGAAAAACATCAGTGGATCGTAGAAAAAGGAACCTATGGTATCTGGACCGGAAACAGTTCTGTATCTCTCGAATACAGCAGCACTGTGAAAGTAGAGCAAAGTGTATCGTTGGAGGATACCTGTGTTCTGGAAAACACAGCAGAGATAGAAGAAGAACTGTGGAAAACGTACGAATGCAGAAAAACAACGGCAGATAACAGCCATTGTATTGTTTTTACACCGCATCCAGAAGAGAAAAAAATATACAGATCAGCTTATGCCACGGAACAGATGGCAGAAGATCTGCTTCCTCTTCTCTACGGAAATATTGCAGAAACAACAAGTACTCTGGGGGCAGCAGGAATCCGCGTTCCAGGAACCGCAGGTGAGACAACAGAAGGACTTCTTGACAAGTATGGTATTCCATCGCTGATCATGGCAGACGGGCCGGCAGGTATCCGATTGCAGCAGCACTATGAAGTGGACAGGGCAACAGATACCGTTTATGGAATTGGTGTACTGGGGGCACTGGAGAATGGCTTCCTGGTAGACAGAGAAGAGCATGAGGGTGCTGACCAGTATTATCAGTACTGCACTGCATTCCCGGTAGGAACTGTAATGGCTCAGACATGGAACAGAGATCTGATGCAGAGATTTGGAGAAGCGGTTGCACTTGAGATGGAAGCATTTCACGTCAATCTGTGGCTGGCACCGGGTCTGAATATCCACAGAAATCCTCTTTGTGGACGAAATTTTGAGTATTATTCAGAAGATCCGTTCCTCTCAGGAACGCTGGCAGCATCTGTAACAAAAGGTGTGCAGTGCCGTAAGGGATGCGGTGTTACAATTAAGCATTTTGCATGTAATAATCAGGAAGACAACCGCATGGGGGTGGATGTAAAGATTTCAGAGAGGACACTCAGAGAAATTTATCTTCGTGGATTTGAAATTGCAGTGAAAGAGGGTCAGCCGGCAGCAATCATGTCTTCTTACAATCTTGTCAATGGAGTGCATGCGGCGAACAGCAAAGATCTGTGTACCAGAATTGCCCGGAAAGAGTGGGGATTTGATGGAGTTATCATGTCTGACTGGAATACAACCGTACCGGAAGATGGAAGTGTTGCATGGAAATGTGCTGCGGCAGGAAATGACATTATCATGCCTGGAAATGCAGAAGATGCCGAGAGTATTCGTAAAGCATACAGAAACGGAGATCTTACAGAAGAAGAAATCCGTTCCTGTGCAGGCAGGATTCTTAAACTGATCAGTCAGCTGGCATAGAATTGTTACATCTTCAGTGCCAGATACAGCCGCACAGCATCCTGAAACTCCCGCGGGTTGTATCCGCATTTCTTATGGATATGATTGAGCCGATACTGGATCGTATTCTTATGCAGATACGTTTCCTCGCAGGTCTTTTTGAGGGACATGTCACAGGAAAAGTAAATACGAAGTAATTCAAGGTCTTCCGGAGAAAGCTTATCGAGGGTTTTCTCCAGGAAGACTTTTTTGTTGCGGGAGTTTATGGAGGCGAGGATCAGTTCCAGATCCAGGGAGGAAGCCTCTGCATAATTACATCCGGCGGGCATGGATTTCATCGCGATCTCGGCAGAAAAAGCAGAATCTGCGATCTCATGGATCAAGGACGGGTTTCCCACAGCTATGCACAGAGTGCCTGTATATTTCAGTGCGAAATCCACCAGAATCTGTCTTTGTCGGTGGAAAACTTTGTCCTCGATGACAGCAAGATACTCATCCGGGTACACAAAAGTAAAAAGCTGGCTGTCAAGCTTCTGAAAAAGCCGGGAGATGGCAGTGTCCAGAGAAGCGGAGAGTACAGGTCCATCGTCAGAATGGATTTTCAGGCGAAGAAGCTGCCAGGACTTTTTTTCACTGATGTTCCACCGGGTTAGATTTTCTCTGAGATAATCCGGGTGGATATCCTCATGGTCGATCAGCCCGCGCAGGATATAGCTTTTTTTGTCAGATTCTGTGCGGTTAAAAGCGTCCAGTTCCTTCTCACGGATCAAAAGCCGGGTGATCCGTTCAGCCAGTTTGGCATATTTGCGTACTTCATCGGGATTTCCGGTGATACCGATGACGGCGATCATCTTGTGATTATGGTAGACAGGAAGATTGACACCCTGCTGTGTGCCGGTAAAACGGTCATTTTCCCGAACTTCGATCACAGTACCGCGCTCGGCCGTCTGCTGTCCGATTTCATGAAAGGTCCCGATGCGTGTCGCATCTGTGCTGGCAAAAATCGTCCCGGAACAGTCAATGAAATTCACGTTCTGTCCGCACAGATCCCGGACGGTATCTACGATCTGCTGTGCGAGTGCTCTGGTGATGTAAGGTGTCATGGTGTTGCTCCTCGTGCTGCTTTGTGGGCTTTTTTAGTCTGGTACATTTTCTGGTCGGCGAGATTGATATAGTCATTGAGAGAGAATACAGGATCGTCAGCGATGACACTGCCAATGCTTGCTTCAATTGGAAACGAGAAATGACTGGCAGAAGAAAGTTCAGCCAGAGCGTGCTGGATATTTTGTTCCAGTTGATGAAGCTTTCTTATGTCAAGATCAGGAACGACACATACAAACTCGTCGCCACCATAGCGCATACATATGGAACCGACAGGACAGTTCTGCCGGAGAACGGAAGCAATGCGGCGGTATCCCTCTACCCAGGCATAGGTAACGTAACGTTTCCAGCCGTCTGTGATAAGTGCTATTTTTTTCATGATAAAATACCCCATTATTTTATATAGTAAAAAACCCGTTCTTCATATTATAACGAATCAGCCGCCAAAATACCAGTTTTATACGCAAAAAAGCCCGCTGGCATACGGGAGAGGGACCAGCGGGCAAAGGGAGAAAAGGGACAAAGTTAAAGCAGACGGAATACCTGTTCCACCGCTGCAGCCATATTGGCTTTGGCAGTAGCCGGATCCATGGCTTCACTGAGGGTGGAGATTCCACGGACGATCGGAAAAAATGCATCAATACCGGCTTCGTTGCAGGCAACGGCTTCTTTTGTGACGCTTCCTGCAAAAGCGACGGTTTTTGCACCATATTTTTTGCCGAGTTTTGCGACGCCTACAGGAGCTTTTCCCATGGCGGTCTGATGATCCAGACGACCCTCACCGGTTACGACAACATCGGCGTTTTTCATTTCGTCCTCAAGATGGACAGCATTCAGGATAAGCTGGATGCCAGGAGTCAGTTCTCCGTTTAAGTAGCTTAAGAATGCAAAACCAAGTCCGCCTGCGGCACCTGCACCGGATGCGTTCATGTTGTCTTTTCCGATGGTCTGTGAGGTAACTTTTGCATAGTTTTCCATTCCGGCATCGAGGACCGGAAGCATTTCGGAAGTAACGCCTTTCTGCGGACCATAGATGTAAGTGGCACCCTGGAAGCCGCAGAGCGGGTTTGTGACATCACATGCGATCTTGAAATTACACTGGGAGAGAAGCTCAGCATTGTCGGAAAGTCTGACGGAAGCCACTTTGGCAAGCGCCTGTCCGCCTTCGCCGGTGTCCTGACCGTCTTTGTCAAGGAAAGTAAATCCAAGAGCCTTAAGCATTCCGATCCCACCGTCATTGGTAGCACTGCCGCCGATTCCGATGATGAAATTGCGGATTCCCTTGTTGATGGCGTGAAGGATCATTTCACCGACACCGTAAGTGGTAGCGATCATAGGATCTTTCTGCTCGGAGATCGTGATCCCGGCGGCAGAAGCCATCTCCATGACAGCAGTGTTGGTGTCCTTGAGATAACCATAATATGCGTTGACCGGTTCATGATAAGGTCCGGTAACTGTGACATCGACACGTTCTCCATTCAGCCCTTCGATCAGGGCATCCGTAGTTCCCTCGCCGCCGTCAGCCAGTGGTTTGACGATCACTTCTGCATCTTTATGTGCGGCAAGAACGCCGGCTTTGACAGCCATGCCGGCTTCCATGGAAGTCATGCTTCCTTTAAATGAATCAACAGCAACTACAACTTTCATAACAAAACCCCCTGTTGGTAATGTGAATGTTTTTTTGAAAAAGCTGCTCAGGCAGTAAACGCAAATGTGTAAGGTGATTGGAGGAACTGAACAGCTTTGATGATGTTACTATAGCATGTGCGGGATGAAAAAGATATGTCTTTGATACTGAAAAATAAAGATAAATTTACGAAATATATATACTATATAACAAAATATTTGAAATGAAGCGGATAAAAGAATTGTAAAGTGCAGATCTGCATGATGAGTATAATGCGATAGTCTGAACGTGGTGTCTGCTTGTAAAAACAGATACCACGTTTGTCTATTCTTTATTTTGGTTCTTTTCCAGCAGCAAATACCATCATCATCTCGTTGGTAAGACTGCTGTTGTTGTCCTGACCGATAATTTGATCACGCTCAAACCACTGTGCTATGGAAAGCTCTTCGTGATCCACCGTGAGAGTATCATCTCCGTCTACATCACAGAAAAATCCGAAAAGTAAAGTGCCGGAGAAGGACCATGGCTGGCTCTTGTAATAACGAAGATTTTTGACTTTAAGGCCGACCTCTTCCATGACCTCACGCTGGACGGTCTCTTCAATGGTTTCCCCAATTTCTGCAAATCCGGCGATCAGAGCATATTGTTTAAAACTCCGGCCTTCATATTTGGAACAAATGATCTTGTCACCGTTTGTGATGCCGACGATGACAGCCGGCATAAGTACCGGGTATTCCCGACGGCCGCAGGAAGGGCAGTACATCATACGCTCTTTTGTGTCATGCTTCATTGGTTTTCCACAGCATCCGCAGAAACGCCGATTTTTGTACCAGAACCAGAGCTGATATCCAGTGACTGTGGCGAAAGCAAGATACTGTGGCTGGACATAACGAAGCTCTCTTGTTTCATGGAATTCATAGCCCGGCAGCAGGGATGTATCAAGTCCCGGGATCAGATAAAAACGTTCCTGATCAATGGAAAAAAGATAGATATAATTTTCGTACAGATCGCTTACATTTCCTTCCAGTTCGCGAAAACGTGGAAGAGAGATGGAAACGTCATCTTCTTTTTTATGGAAGAAACACTTTCCATTTTCGTAAGCGAGAATGATGCTGTTGCCATCCGGTGTGACTGGTTTATATTCATTGTGATAAGTATGCGGTGCGATATCCTGAATCATAAAAAATCCTCCTTTTGGTGATAACTACGTAGTGGTCATGCAGGACCGGAAAATATAATTCAGTATAGGACACACGCAGAAAAAATGCAACACAGAGAAAAAACGGGTGTGAAAAGAGATTATAACTTTTTACTTATGAATTTGTGAAAAAAGTATCAGATACTATTGACAATGACCAAAGGGTATGCTATTATAATGTCAGTATAATTCCATATTGAACATATGAAGTGCTGGCTGTGTCCGCGTAGCAGTCAGAAGAGGGAATCAGGTGAGAGTCCTGAGCGATCCGGTCACTGTAACAGAGGAGCGAACCTTCATTATCCCATTGTACATAGTATGAGAAGGGGAAGGCAAGCGATGATCCTGAAGTCAGGAAACCTGCTTTGTATGGCGAGGTTAAACTTCCGTGTAAAGTGTAACAACCAACTTAGGGATATCCGCAGTCCCAGAGTGTTGTCTGCTTATTGGAAGCAGGCATTTTTTTATGGAATTCGCCTGTTCGTATGAATTATACCTCATGCTTGTAATTGCGGTGGCCGCCGCAGAGCATGGTAACCCATTAAGGGTATGATTAAATGGCAGGCGATACTGCTTCGGATGCATTCGTTCCCTCCGCATATTTGAACGGATTCATTGTCTACCCCGGAGCAGCATCGCAAATCCTCTATAAGAATGTTTGAATGACAGCATGACATTGATCATAGCTGCTTTTTTTATATCTTCTTATAGGATATAATAGGATGAAAAGGGGATGGAGGTGAATATTATGGAGAAACCGTATTGGGAAGGGAAACATTATTCCTATTTCAGCAATAAGGAGTGTGAATATTTTCCATGCCATAAAGGGGCAGACCCGGAGAACTTTAATTGTCTGTTTTGTTATTGCCCGTTGTATGCACTGGGTGATAAATGTGGCGGGAATTTTAAGTTTACGGATAAGGGATTTAAGGACTGCACGGATTGTCAGCTGCCGCATAAGAGGAAGAATTATGGGTATGTGACTGGGAAGTATGCGGAGTTGGTGGAGTTGATGAAGAAGATGGGGTAGGTGAGGAATGGGGACGCCTACGGAGAAACACCTCCTGTACGGATGACATTCGCTCACCGGGGTGTGGCCCCTGAACGCCGCCCGTAGGGCGGCAGATTAGGGACCGGTGTGTGGGAGACTCATTATCTCTCTTCTAATATCATTTTCAACCTTGGAATCTGATTATTCAAGATCAGTTCCTCCGGGAACATTTCTTCATGCACGAATTCGGCGGCACAGGTGAAGTCTCCGATGTGTTCTGTGCCGTGGCTGTCGCTGGGGAGGACGATCGGGATGTTGTATTTGCGGCAGCAGCGCAGGATCTCGCGGTTGTTGGCTCGGGTGTCTCCTCGGTAGCCGTAGGGGGCGAGGGAGGCTTCGTTGATTTCAAAGATCACTCCGAATTCTTTTGCTGCGACTGCAAGTGTCTCATAATCTGCTGGAAAATGCGGATTATCGCAATGTCCGAGGATTTTGACGCAGGGATGCTTCATAGCGTTCAGGTAAGCACTTGTATTTTCTTTTACAGAACCACTCTTATAATTTTGCGCGTGCATGCTCGCGATCGCGTAATCCAGTTTGTCAAGAAGTTCATCACTTAAATCTACATGTCCATCAACATCAAGGATATTCAGTTCAACTCCAAACAATAATTCAATCCCAAAGCGTTTCTTGGGAGAATAAGAAAGACTTCTGAAATAAGAAGAAGTTCCCGCGGCAAGTGTGCCAGGTCCATGGTCTGTGATCCCGAGCAGTTTAAGGCCCTTCTTTGAAGCCGCTTTTGCCATATCAGAAACAGTACAGGTCGTTCCGTGCCCGCTTGCGATTGAATGTGTATGTACATCAGAAAGATACATTTTTGTTCCTCCTCTGATCAGAAAAAATTGTCACTGCCAACTTCATTTACAGCAACAAAAACTATACTGACTTCAGTATGGCAGTTCAAAATCCAAAAGTCAACTCAAAAATCAAATTCCAAATAAAAACCAACACAAAACAAACAAAAACCACAACAAAACCCGCACAAAAAACCGATAAATACTGTTGGATTCCGTTGACATGCGAGGGTGGGTAGAGTATAATGATTCTATATGAATCGTGGCGTCATAGCGCCTTTTGAAGGTGCCAGTGGCACATCCGCTGATACATATGAGATATGGCGTTTGAGACACCATAAGAAAGGAGAAGTGTGGAGATGTTTAATACCACAGATATTCCAAAGTCATCCAGAATTCCGAAACTGGTTGAGGCACTTTATGCCCACATGCCGGTTATCGAATCTGCAAGGGCGAAGCTTATCACAGAATCGTACAAGGCCACAGAGGGACAGCCTACGATCACCAGACGTGCAGAAGCTTTTGCCCACATTCTCCGTAATATCCCGATCATCATCCGTGACAACGAACTGATTGTTGGAAGCAGCACGATCGCACCGCGAGGATGTCAGACTTTCCCGGAATTTTCCTACCAGTGGCTGGAGGATGAACTGGATACGGTTGAAACGAGGAGCGCAGACCCGTTTTACATTGCTGAGGAGACCAAGCAGGAGTTAAGAGAAGTACATAAATACTGGAAGGGCAAAACCTCCAGCGAACTTGCAACCTCCTACATGGCGCCGGAAGCAATCAGAGCAATCGAACACAATATTTTTACACCAGGCAACTATTTTTACAACGGTGTCGGACATGTAACTGTTAAATATGAAGAAGTTCTTGCAATCGGTTACAAGGGAATCATCGACAAAGCACAGGCAGAACTCGACAGATGTCAGGTTGGAGACGGCAATTACGTCAAGAAATCACATTTTCTTAAGGCAGTCATCCTTTCCTGCCAGGCAGTCATCGAATACGCAGAGCGTTATGCAGAGCTTGCGTCCCAGATGGCAGCAGAGTGTACCGATCCTGCACGTAAACAGGAACTTCTGCAGATCTCACAGAACTGCAGCCGTGTTCCGGCAAATGGAGCAACAAGCTTCTATGAAGCATGCCAGTCCTTCTGGTTTGTACAGCAGCTCCTTCAGGTTGAATCCAGCGGACATTCCATTTCCCCTGGACGTTTTGACCAGTATATGTATCCTTATTATAAGGCAGATCTTGACAAGGGCATCATCACCAGAGAATCCGCACAGGAACTTCTTGACTGTATCTGGGTCAAACTGAATGACCTCAACAAAGTCCGTGATGCAGCTTCTGCAGAGGGATTTGCAGGATACAGCCTTTTCCAGAACCTGATCGTCGGTGGTCAGGACAAGGACGGAAATGATGTTACCAATGACCTTTCTGTTATGTGTATCCTTGCATCTATGCATGTACACCTGCCGATGCCTTCCCTTTCCATCCGTGTATGGAATGGCTCCCCGCACGAACTGCTGATCAAGGCAGCCGAGCTTACAAGAACAGGTATCGGACTTCCGGCCTACTATAATGATGAAGTTATCATCCCGGCACTTCTGAACAGAGGACTGACTCTTGCAGATGCCAGAGAATACAACATCATCGGATGTGTAGAACCGCAGAAAGCCGGCAAGACAGATGGATGGCATGACGCAGCATTCTTCAATATGTGCCGCCCGCTGGAACTTGTATTCTCCAATGGTATGGACAAGGGCGAGCTTGTTGGTATCCAGACAGGCGATGTCACCAAGATGACAACCTTCGAGGAATTTTATGACGCATACAAGAAACAGATGGAATACTGTATTTCCCTTCTTGTAAATGCAGATAATGCGATCGACGTTGCACACGCAGAACGTGTACCGCTTCCATTTGAATCCTGTATGGTAGATGACTGCATCAGCAGAGGACTTTCCGTTCAGGAAGGCGGCGCGATCTACAACTTCACAGGACCGCAGGGCTTCGGTATCGCAAATATGGCAGATTCCCTGTATGCGATCCGCAAACTTGTATACGAAGACAAGAAAGTTTCCATGGAAGAATACAAAGAAGCTCTTGCATGGAACTATGACAAAGGACTTGATGAGCAGTCAGTCAAAGATATCTCCGAGATGATCCTCAAGGGAATGCAGGACGGCGGCATGAATGTCACAGAAGACACAGCCAAAGCAGTCCTTACAACAGTCATGAGACTGAAACCTACAGAGGAGCAGCTTCGCAGATTCACAGAGATCCATCACATGATCGACGAAGTTCCGAAATACGGAAATGCGATCGACGATGTTGACTATTTTGCAAGAGACGTAGCTTATACATACACACGCCCGATGCAGAAATACCACAATCCACGTGGAGGACAGTATCAGGCAGGTCTTTATCCGGTATCAGCAAACGTACCGCTTGGTGGACAGACAGGTGCAACACCGGATGGCCGTTATGCACATACACCGGTTGCAGATGGCGTTTCTCCATCCGCAGGCAAGGATGTCAAGGGACCGACAGCGGCAGCAACTTCCGTTTCCAGACTGGATCACTTCATCGTATCCAACGGAACACTGTTCAACCAGAAATTCCATCCGTCAGCACTGGCAGGAAGGGAAGGACTGGAGAAGTTTGTTTCCCTGATCCAGACCTTCTTTGATCAGAAGGGAATGCATATGCAGTTCAACGTTGTTGACCGTGAGACTCTTCTCGACGCGCAGAAACATCCGGAGAAATATTCTCATCTGGTTGTACGTGTTGCAGGCTACAGTGCACTGTTTACAACACTTTCCCGTTCTCTTCAGGATGATATCATCAGAAGAACAGAGCAGGGCTTCTAAAAGGAAGATATTATGGATTATTTACAGACAAAAGGTCGTATTTTTGATATCCAGAGATATTCGGTCCACGATGGCCCGGGGATCCGTACGATCGTCTTTCTGAAGGGCTGTGTGCTCCGCTGCCGCTGGTGCTGTAATCCGGAATCACAGGAATACAAGATCCAGACCATGAAAGTCCTCGGTGAGGACAAGGTGATCGGCAGAGATGTTACAGTAGAAGAGATGATCCAGGTGGTTGAACAAGATCGCCCGTACTACCGGCGTTCCGGCGGCGGTCTGACCCTCTCCGGAGGTGAGAGCCTCTGCCAGCCGGAGTTCGCGAGAGACCTTCTCAGAGCTGCCAAGGAGCGGGGAATCAACACCGCCCTGGAGAGCATGGCATGTGCACCGTTTGAGGTGATCGAGGAAATCCTTCCATATCTTGATCTGTATCTGATGGATATGAAGCATACCAATCCGGCAAAACATAAGGAATTCACTGGTCGCCCGAATGATCTGATGATGGAAAATGCCCGTAAGGTTGCACTTTCCGGCAAATGCAAGCTGATCATCCGAGTTCCGGTTATTCCGACGTTCAATGCGACGGTAGAGGAGATCCAGGGAATCGCATCCTTTGCGAATACTCTGCCCGGAGTAGAGCAGCTTCACCTGCTTCCGTATCACCGTCTCGGACAGGATAAGTACACCGGACTTGGCAGAGAATATCTGATGGATGGCATCCTTCCACCGACCGCAGAGGAGATGAATACCCTCAAGAGAGCGGCAGAGGCAGTAAGCTCCCTGCACGTTCAGATCGGCGGCTGAGGACAATAAAGTTATGTTGCGAAAAACAACAAAAACAACATTCAAGAAACAATAAAAACAACATAAAACAACGATAATTTCTTGACAATCCAGGTTATAAGGAGTAAAATCTTCTTAGAAATAAAACAAAACCCAAGCTATGCCCTGAGGGCTATCCTAATCGCCTCCAGGGTACGGCAAACCACACTGCTTTAGGAGGAAAATAAGCATGGTAAACGAATTTGAAATCAAAAAACAGATCTGTGACATCGGAAGACGTATCTACAACCGTAACATGGTTGCAGCAAACGACGGAAACATTTCCGTAAAACTGAACGACAACGAATTCCTCTGCACACCAACAGGTGTATCCAAAGGATTCATGACACCAGAGTTCATCTGTAAAGTAGATGCTCAGGGTAACGTAATCCAGGCTAACCCGGGATTCAAACCATCTTCTGAGATTAAAATGCACATGAGAGTATATCAGAAGAGACCAGACGTAGGATCTGTTGTACATGCTCATCCGATCTATGCAACATCCTTCGCTATCGCTGGTATCCCGCTTACACAGCCGATCATGCCAGAAGCTGTTATCGCTCTTGGATGCGTTCCGATCGCTGAGTACGGTACACCTTCCACAATGGAGATTCCGGACAACCTTGAGAAATATCTGCCATACTTCGACGCAGTTCTTCTTGAGAACCACGGAGCTCTTACATGGAGCACAGACCTGAACGCTGCATACATGAAGATGGAATCCGTAGAATTCTACGCACAGCTTCTGTATCAGAGCAAACTCCTTGGCGGACCGAAGGAATTCGACAAAGAAAACATCAAGAAACTGTATGAGATCCGTCGTAAATTCGGTATGCCTGGCAAACATCCTGCAAACCTCTGCCAGAACAAAGACGGCGTAAACTGCCACAACTGCGGTGGAGCATGCCACAACGAAGAATACAAACAGTTCCCAGGATATCAGTATGATTTCGTAGGCGGAGCAGCACCGGCAGCAGAAACTACTACAGCAGCACCGGCAGCTAACGCAGACGCAGAACTGGTTGCAAACATCACAAAACAGGTTATGGCTCAGCTCGGACTGAAATAATCCATTCTATATAAACGGTAGACATTAAGGAGGAACAATCTCATGCCAATTAGTGAGAGCATGGTACAGGATATTGTACAGGAAGTAATGGCAAAAATGCAGATTGCAGATGCTCCAACTGGAAAACATGGTGTTTTCAAAGATATGAACGATGCGATCGAAGCTGCAAAGAAATCACAGCAGATCGTAAAGAAAATGTCCATGGATCAGAGAGAAAAAATCATCACCTGCATCCGTAAGAAAATCAAAGAAAATGCAGAAGTTCTGGCTCGTATGGGCGTTGATGAGACCGGAATGGGTAATGTAGGAGACAAGATCCTCAAACATCATCTGGTAGCAGACAAGACACCTGGTACAGAAGACATCACAACAACTGCATGGTCAGGAGACAGAGGACTGACACTGATCGAGATGGGACCGTTCGGCGTGATCGGTGCGATCACACCATGTACAAACCCGAGTGAAACAGTACTCTGCAATACAATGGGTATGCTGGCAGGCGGAAATACAGTAGTATTCAACCCGCATCCGGCAGCAGTCAAGACCTCTATTTACGCGATCAACCTGTTAAACGAAGCTTCCCTTGAAGCAGGCGGACCGGACAACATTGCAGTAACAGTAGAGAAACCTACCCTTGAAACAAGCAATATCATGATGAAACATAAAGATATCCCGCTGATCGCAGCAACAGGCGGCCCTGGCGTTGTTACAGCAGTTCTTTCCTCCGGTAAGAGAGGAATCGGAGCTGGTGCAGGTAATCCACCGGCAGTTGTTGATGAGACAGCAGATATCCGTAAGGCAGCACAGGACATCGTAAACGGATGTACTTTCGATAACAACCTTCCATGTATCGCAGAGAAGGAAGTTGTTGCAGTATCTTCTGTAGTAGATGAACTGATGCACTACATGCTGACAGAGAACGACTGTTACCTGGCTTCCAAGGAAGAACAGGACAAACTGACATCCGTAGTTCTGGCAGGCGGCAAACTGAACCGTAAATGTGTAGGACGTGATGCTAAGACTCTTCTTTCCATGATCGGAGTCAATGCACCGGCAAATACCCGATGCATCATCTTCGAGGGACCGAAGGAACATCCACTGATCACAACAGAGCTTATGATGCCGATCCTTGGTATTGTAAGAGCAAAAGACTTCGACGATGCTGTTGAGCAGGCTGTATGGCTTGAGCATGGCAACCGTCACTCTGCTCACATTCATTCCAAGAATGTGGACAACATCACCAAATATGCGAAAGCAATCGACACTGCGATCCTTGTTAAGAATGGCCCGTCCTACTCTGCACTTGGATTCGGTGGAGAAGGTTTCTGCACATTCACAATTGCAAGCCGTACAGGAGAGGGACTTACAAGTGCAAGCACCTTTACCAAGAGACGTCGCTGCGTAATGACAGACAGCCTTTGCATTCGCTGATCAGGAGGAAATTTTATAATGGATATGAATAACGTAAATATTGAAGAAATCGTAAAACAGGTCCTTTCCGGAATGACCGGAAACGCACCGGCTCAGACAGCAGCACCGGCTGCTCAGACTCCGGCAGCACCGGCTATCCCGAAAACTGCAAGAGTTGCAATGATGACTGAGAAAAAACATTTCGAACTTCAGGAGTACCCGCTTCCGGAAGTTGGAGATGATGACATCCTCGTTAAAGTAGAGGGATGCGGCGTTTGTGGTACAGACGCACACGAATACAAAAACGACCCGTTCGGACTTATTCCGGTTGTTCTCGGACACGAAGGAACTGGTGAGATCGTTGCCATGGGTAAAAACGTCAAAGTTGATACAGCTGGTAAACCGGTTAAGATCGGTGACAAAGTTGTTACCTGCATGATCTTCAAAGATGATCCGGAGATCACAATGTTCGACCTCAACAAGAAAAACGTTGGCGGAGCAGATGTCTATGGACTTCTTCCGGACGATGATGTAAAATTCAATGGATGGTTCTCTGACTACATCTTCATCAGAGGCGGAAACTTCGGTTCCACATTCTTCAACGTAAGTGATCTGGATCTGGATTCCCGTATTCTGATCGAGCCATGTGCAGTACTTGTACATGCAGTAGAAAGAGCAAAAACAACAGGCATCCTCAAATTCAACAGCAGAGTTGTTGTTCAGGGATGTGGACCGATCGGTCTGATCTGTATCGCAGTTCTCCACACCATGGGTGTTCAGAACATCTGTGCAGTAGACGGAAACGCACAGCGTCTTGAATTCGCTAAGAAAATGGGCGCAAACGCAACTGTAGACTTCACAGAGCACAAGGGAATCGAAGCCCTGACAGAAGCTGTTAAGGCAGCTCAGGACGGACATCTTGCAGACTTTGCATTCCAGTGCACAGGTAACCCGCACGCACATGCAAACATCTACAAATTCATCCGCAACGGCGGCGGTCTCTGCGAACTTGGTTTCTTCATCAACGGTGGAGATGCAACCATCAACCCGCACTTCGACCTCTGCTCCAAAGAGATCAACCTGGTTGGTTCCTGGGTATACAACCTCAGAGACTATGCTACAACATTTGATTTCCTTAAGAGAGCAAAAGCAATCGGACTGCCGATGTCTGATCTGATCACACACAAATTCCCGCTTGAGCAGATCAACGAAGCACTTGAAACAAACCTGGCAATGACTGGACTTAAGATTGCCATCGTTAATAAATAATCCGGTAAAGGAGAAGCAAAATGGCAGAAGCTGTAGGAATTTTAGAGGTATTTGGGCTGGCAACGGCCTTTGTAGCGGCAGATGCAGGGTGCAAGGCAGCCAATGTCCGCCTGGAGGTGTTCGATAAGAACAAACCTGCAAATGCTGACAGCCTGCCAGTACCGCTTCTGGTATGCATCAAGTTCCGCGGAAGTGTTGAGGATGTGACCGCAGCAGTAGAAGCAGGAATGGCAGAAGCAAGCCGGAGAACTGGTGTAGTGCAGCACTACGTGATCCCAAATCCGACAGAGGATACGGTGAAGATGCTGAAAATCAGCGCCCTGGATAAAAGCTGACGCAGCTTAGATCCTGGTACAGCAATAATTCAACAGAAATGAAATGATTCAGGAGGAATAAATCATGGCACAGGAAGCTTTAGGAATGGTAGAAACCAGAGGACTGACAGCTGCAATTGAAGCAGCCGATGCAATGACAAAGGCAGCAGAAGTTGCACTTGTAGGAACAGAGAAGATCGGATCCGGACTGGTAACAGTTATGGTACGTGGAGACGTAGGAGCTGTTAAGGCAGCAGTAGAGAGCGGAAGCGCAGCAGCATCCAGACTTGGAGAGCTCGTTGCTACACACGTAATCCCGAGACCGCACACAGACGTAGAGAAAATTCTTCCAAAGATCTGATCTTAGTGGAATACATACAGATCAGTCAAAAGGAGTTCGCTCATGAATAAAGCATATGGTTTTATTGAGATCACAGGTGTTGTTGCCGCAATCAACGCGCTCGACATTATGTGCAAAACTGCAGACGTTGAGCTGGCGTCATGGGAACGTAAGCTGGGCGGACGACTGGTAACTCTTATCATACAGGGCGATGTATCAGCGGTGAACGAAGCAGTTGAAGCCGCTGTTGCAGGCGCGATTAAGAAACCGGCAAGTTATGCAGTGATCGCACGGCCGCACGAGGAGATCGTCAAACTCGTAGAGCTGAGTGCGAGCCGATGGAAGAAGAAAACACAGGAAGTAGCAGACAATTAGTTACTGTTTATAGGGAATATCCCGCGAGGTGTTTTGCCATGAATATGGCAAAATCCCGAGACATGCAGGGCAAAATGCTATCACCGTAGGTGATTTGGAATGCATTTTGACCAAGTTGCTGTGAACGAAGTGAACAGTAACCAGAATTAATTTTTATTTATCCATAAGGAGGATATGATCATGACACAGGAAGCATTAGGAATGGTAGAAACCAGAGGACTTACAGCAGCTATCGAAGCAGCAGACCAGATGTGCAAAGCAGCTAACGTTGCACTTGTAGGAACAGAGAAGATCGGATCCGGACTGGTAACAGTTATGGTACGTGGAGACGTAGGAGCTGTTAAATCTGCAGTAGAGAGCGGAAGCGCAGCAGCATCCAGACTTGGAGAACTCGTTGCTACACACGTAATCCCGAGACCACACACAGACGTAGAAAAAATCCTTCCGTCAATCAAATAACCAAAGATCCTGAAAACGGAAGAAAGCAGGTGTAATCTTGGAATCAAAGAATATCGAACTGATCACAAAGATGGTCATTGACGCCATCAATCAGTCAGAAGAAAAAGGCAATGGCTTCATGGTTCCGATCGGAGTTTCCGCAAGACACGTTCACCTGACACAAGAGCACGTAGAGACATTATTCGGACCTGGATATCAGCTCACCAAGAAGAAAGATCTGATGGGCGGACAGTTCGCATCAAACGAAACTGTTACGATTATTGGTCTGAAACTCCGTGCGATCGAGAATGTCCGTGTACTCGGACCGGTCCGCAGTGCAACACAGGTTGAGGTATCAGCAACAGATGCCATCAAACTTGGAATGAATGTTCCGGTACGTATGTCCGGTGACATTGCAGGAAGCGCACCGATCGCGATCGTTGGACCGAAGGGTGCCATCTATCTCAAAGAGGGATGTATCGTGGCTATGCGTCACATCCATATGTCTCCTAAGGATGCACAGGCAGCCGGTGTCAAGAACGGTGATATCGTTTCTGTCAAGGCAGATAACGAGCGCGGAACTATTTTCAATCATGTTGCGATCCGTGTAGACGACAGCTTTACACTGGAAATGCACATTGATACAGATGAAGCGAATGCAGCAAAGATTGCCACAGGCAATACAGTTACCATCATAAAGTAAATACGAATCTCCTGGATCAGCCGGTGGCGTATGCCACCGGCATTAGGGGATTATATAATAATGCGGAGGCACACACATGATAGTAGGTAAAGTAGTTGGAAGCGTGGTTTCCACGCGGAAGAGTGACAAGTTAATAGGACAGAAATTCATGATTGTGGAGCCGGTGCATCATATGAAAACTGACTTATCCCAGATCGTTGCGATCGATATCATCGGCGCAGGAATCGGGGAATATGTATTGGTGGCACAAGGAAGCGCAGCAAGGATTGGCTGCGGTGAAGAAACAGCACCGATCGATGCCGCAATCGTCGGAATCATCGATGATGGTGCAGGATTGGAGTAACGCCATGGAAATCAAAGATTTACAGAAAATTATACAGGACAGTGGCGTCGTAGGTGCAGGTGGAGCCGGTTTCCCGACATACGCCAAGCTTACTGACAAGGCGGACACAATTCTTATGAACTGTGCAGAATGTGAACCATTGCTGAAACTTCACAGACAGTTACTTGAAAAACATGCATATGAGATCATGAAAACTTTCCATATGGTTATGGAAACCGTTGGTGCTTCACAGGCAATCATCGGAATCAAGAAATCCTATGTTCAGACGATCAAGGCACTGCAGCAGCACATTGAGGAATTCCCCGGCCTGAAGATCCATCTTCTTGATGAAGTGTATCCGATGGGCGATGAAGTTGTGCTGATCTATGAAGCTACAGGACGTGTTTGCAGACCTGGCGGACTGCCGATTGAGCAGGGCGTCATTGTATTCAACGTAGAGACGATCTACAATGTATATCAGGCAGTGACATCACAGAAGCCTGTAACAGAGAAATACGTGTCTGTAGTAGCAGAAGTCGGTCATCCTGTAACAGTCAAGGTTCCGCTGGGCTGTACACTGGATGAAGTAGTAGCACAGGCTGGTGACATTACCACAAAAGATCCTGTTTATTTTGTAGGCGGACCGATGATGGGACGCATTGGCAACGGATCAGATCCGGTGACCAAAACAACAAACGCAGTTCTCGTTCTTCCGCACGATCATCAGATCGTCATGAAGAAAAGAAGAACTTCAGCAATCGACTTAAAACGTGCAGCATCTATTTGCTGCCAGTGTAATACCTGTACAGACCTTTGCCCGAGACATAACCTCGGACACCCGATCGACCCGGCACGCTTTATGAGAGCAGCATCTGCCGGAGATTTCAGAGATGTAAATCCATACATCAATTCCGCATTCTGCAGTTCCTGCGGTGTATGCGAAATGTATGCCTGCCCGCAGAGTCTTGCACCAAGATCACTTCTTGCAGACATGAAGGGCGGACTTCGTAAAGCAGGTATCAGACCTCCTCAGGGAGTTCAGCCGGTACCGGTTAAACCTTCAAGAGAATATCGCAAGGTTCCGGAAGAACGTCTGATGGCCCGTTTAGGACTGACAAAATACGACAAGGACGCACCGATGGACGAGAACGTAGTTCCGGTATCCAAGGTTAAGATCCTTCTGAGCCAGCATATCGGAGCACCGGCACAGGCAATTGTGAAAACAGGCGACACAGTAACAAAGGGACAGATGATCGCGCAGCATGCTGACGGATTAAGCGTAAGCATCCATGCAAGTATCTCAGGAAGAGTAACTGAAGTAACAGATCGCCATATCATAATCGCAGCAAAGTAGAAAGGACGTGCAGAACATGAGTAAAGCAATCGGAATGATTGAATTTAAAACGACTGCCACAGGTATCACAGCAGCAGATACCATGGTAAAGACCTCTGATGTAGAGATCGTCGAGGCACAGACCGTATGTCCGGGAAAATATATTGCAATTATCACAGGCGATTTAAGTGCAGTAAAAGCCGCTGTTGACGCAGCAGTAACCACATATGAGGACAAATGTATCGACAGCTTTGTACTTGGTAACCCGCACGAATCCCTTTTCCCGGCAATGTATGGAACAACACAGGTAGAAGGAATCAGTGCTCTGGGAATTCTGGAGACATATGATGCCGCTTCCATTATCGAAGCAGCAGACCAGGCAGCCAAGACTGCGATCGTAGACGTTATCGAACTTCGTATCGCAAAAGGTATGTGTGGAAAATCCTACATGCTTCTTACAGGAGAAGTTTCAGCAGTAGAAGCTTCCATCGAGAAAGCAAAAGAATTCGTGGCAGAAAAAGGTATGTACCTGGATTCATCTGTCATTGCACATCCGGATAAACGAATGATGGATTCTCTTTTATAAAAAATAAATGTTCTCAAAAGGGGGCAAAGTAAATGCTGGCATTAGAAAGACGGAATTTAATTCTGGAGAAACTTCAGACAGAAAAGAAGGTCGTAGTAAGCGAACTCAGTCAGCTCTACGAAGTTTCAGAAGAAACGATCCGCCGCGATCTTGACAAGCTCGAAAAGGAAGGGCTTGCTATCAAAAGCTATGGCGGTGCAGTCATAAACGAGGATGTAAGTATCGATTTGCCCTTCAATATCCGCAAAAACCAGAACGTAAGCGGAAAACAAAAAATGGCGGAGATTGCCGCCTCTCTGGTGCAGGAGGGAGACCACATTTTTCTTGATGCAAGTACCACAGCTGTCTTTGTAGCAAAAGCACTTAAGGAGAAAGAGCGTCTCACTGTAATCACAAATTCCATGGAGATTCTTCTTGAACTTTCTGACGTATCCGGCTGGAATATTATTTCAACCGGAGGTGTCATGAAAGAAGGATATCTTGCATTCCTGGGCTCCAGAACAGAGGAGTCAATCCGGTCCTATTATGTAGACAAGGTCATTATCTCCTGCAAGGCACTGGATCATGAGTGGGGAATCATGGAATCAAAGGAATCCTTTGGCACAACAAAAAAAGCCATGATCGCATCAGGGCGTGAGAAGATTCTGGTTGTAGACAGCACAAAATTTGATCAGACCGCTTTTTCTGTAGCAGGAAAACTGCGGGATGTAGATGTGGTTGTAACGGACAGGAAACCATCAGACAAATGGATGGGTTATTTCAAAGATGCAGGCGTAAAATGTCTCTATCCTGACATGCAGCCATAGAAAGGGAGCAACAGATATGAAGACCTTTGAAATGAAAACAGCGATTCATTTTGGAGAGAATGCACTGGAACGTCTTGAGAACATTCCATACAAAAGAGTTCTGATCATTACAGACCCATTTGTAGTGCAGAGCAAAATGATTGATCTGATTACCAGACCTCTGGAAAAAGCTGGTAAGGAATATGATATTTTCCATAACGTTGTACCGGATGCACCGGTCGACAAAATCGCAGACGGAGTTAAGAAATTCCTGAGCTATCAGCCGGAAGCAATCATCGCAGTTGGCGGTGGTTCTGCAATTGACTCTTCCAAGGCAATCCGTGAGTTTGCCCTGAAGATCAACCATTACGGCGAGGTTGGACTGATCGCAATTCCGACCACAAGTGGAACAGGATCAGAAGTAACTTCTTTTGCAGTTGTAAATGATACCGAAGCAAAAGTTAAATACCCACTGGTTTCTGACAGCCTGACAGCTGATGAAGCGATTCTGGATGCAGAGCTTGTTAAGAGCGTACCTCCGGCGATTACAGCAGATACAGGAATGGATGTGTTCACACATGCACTGGAATCCTATGTAAGTACCGGACATAACGAATTCTCAGCAGCACTCGCAGAGAAAGCAATGGAAATCTGCGGAGTATTCCTCCTCAGAGCATATCTCGACGGAAGTGATATGCACGCAAGACAGAAGATGCACGTGGCCTCCTGTCTGGCAGGACTTTCCTTTAACACAGCGGGACTTGGTATCACACACAGCATGGCCCATCAGCTTGGTGCGATGTTCCATATTCCTCACGGAAGAGCAAACGCGATGCTCCTTCCTCACATTGTGGAATTCAATGCGAACATCAACAAGAGAAGCAGAAGCCAGAAGACATATCTTCCTGCAGTAGAACGATATGCGTTAGTTGCACACATCCTGGGACTGAGCAATTACAACCAGGTTATGAGTGTACGTTCTCTTGTGAACTGGATCCAGTTCATGCAGAAGGAAATGAATATTCCGATGACTATCCAGGAGCTTGGTACCATCACTCCAGATGCATATTTTGCAGCAGTGGATAAGATGGCTGAGGCGGCACTTGCGGATGCCTGCACACCAACGAACCCACGAACACCGACCAAAGAAGATATCATCAAGATCTACACCAAACTTTGGTCCTTCTAAATCAAAAATGACATGGGAGATGCCGAGATGAGCATTTATACAACAAACGGTGACAAGGGGACTACGAACCTTGTCCGTACAAAAAATGTCTCCAAGTCAGATGACCGTATTCAACTGGTAGGAACGATTGATGAGCTGACCAGTCATCTTGGACTTATCAAGACCATGATGGATAAAGCTGAGGATATCCACTTTCTTGAGGATATCCAGAAGAATCTGAATACGATCGTATCAGGCGTGGCAGATCCTTTTAACAGAGAGTTCAGGACAGAAGATGATCAGACAGGACAGCTTGAAGACGAGATCGATCGTCTGGATGGCCTGTTCAGCTGCCCGAAGGAAGAAAATATCCTTCCGGGCAGCAGCCGTCTGTCAGCAGAACTGGATATCGCAAGGGCAGTTGCAAGGAGAGCGGAGCGTGATCTGGCAGCTGTCAGTGTGAAATTCGGAGCAGACAACGGCGCAAAGAAATACATGAACCGTCTGAGTGATTATCTGTATATCATGGCCAGATATACAGAAACCACAGAGCAGCCGGTACAAAACCAGGAAGAAAGCAGACCTTCCGGTGGAAAAGAGGCAGAACCAGTGGCAGCAGTACAGACTCCGGCGACAAGCGAGGCAGTGATCCAGGAAGTTCTCAAACGAATGGGAATCCAGGGACGGATCACTCTGGACAGCGCAAAGCGCCTGATAGACAAAATCGAACAGGAAGCAGCGCGTCGTGGCAAGAAAGCGGTGATCGCGGTCTGCGGTCCGGATGGAAATCCGATCGCAGTCCATGTCATGGACGGAGCATTCCTTGTAAGTTTTGATGTAGCCACCAAGAAAGCCTACACAGCAGTCGCAGTCAAGATGTCTACGAAGGAACTCAGTATCCTGGCACAGCCGGGAGGAACTTTTTACGGCGTAGACAAGATGGATGGCGGCAGGATCGTGATCTTTGGCGGCGGTGTACCACTTAAGGTTGGAGATACGATCATCGGAGGCCTGGGAATCAGCGGAGGAACCGGTGAGGAGGATCACAGCCTGGCAGAGTATGCACTATCTGTTTTGAATGAAGTATTATGAATATCATAAAGTATTTTACATAAGATAAAGAATCTGTTTTCACTTTAAATGAGACAGATTCTTTATTGTGTTTATGAAAAGAAAAGGAGGAGCTATTTATGAAAAAAATTGGGATTGCATTACTGGTGTCTATATTACTGGTGCTGATGGCAGTTCCGGTGCAGGCAGATAACATCAATTATACTACAATTCGCGGCAAAGGCCGCACTTACTATCTTTCCATTGAATTTAACAGGAAATATCAGATGAGGAGCCGCCTCTACCAGAAAACATCATCCGGCAAAAAGGTTGTGGCTGCTACAGGATTTGCCAATGAAAACCGTCTCGAATATGTGGGAACGTATGGCAATAAACTGTACTTCAGTTATAAGTATAATACACGCATCAGAACTTACAGTTATACAATTGGAAAGAGCGGATTTAAACTGGAGAATGGAAGCCTTTATCTGCAGGCAATGCGTGGAAACTATGCATACGGGTACAGACAGATCCCAGATGACAACTCACCCACAAAGCTGTATATTTATAATGTTGCGACCAGAAAATCAACATACATTGGCCTGGGATACTTCTCTGATATCAAATATATTGGAGGTAAGATCTATTACGTGCGATACTCCAATCGCTACAGAACAGCGTATATTATGAGATGCAATCCGAACGGAACAGGAAAGAAGATTCTCAAAACGCTCAAAAATAAATACCCAATGTATGTATTTACAATAAGAAAAAACAGAGCAACTTACTACATTGACAGAAATGACGAATATCGCGAGGCGAGCGTTCGTTATTAAATAAAATATTCAGGAAAGCAGGTTTTGGATGACAGACGAGAAGTACGACATTTTAAAAAGATATTTTGGATATGATACCTTCCGTGAAGGACAGGAACAGGTGATTGACGAACTGCTTTCCGGCAGGGATGTGCTTGGTGTGATGCCGACAGGTGCAGGGAAATCTTTGTGCTATCAGATCCCGGCATTGATCTTTTCGGGGATCACGCTGGTCATTTCCCCGCTGATCTCTCTCATGAAAGATCAGGTGCGGGCGTTGAATGAGGCGGGTGTCCACGCGGCATATCTCAACAGTTCACTGACGCAGGGACAGTATTACAAGGCTTTGTCACTGGCAGTAGAGGGAAGATATCCGATCATCTACGTGGCACCGGAGCGGCTTCTGACAGATTCGTTCCTTTCATTTGCGGTGAATGCAGATATCGCGATGGTTGCTGTGGATGAGGCACACTGCGTTTCACAGTGGGGACAGGATTTCCGGCCAAGTTATCTCAAGATCACAGAATTTATTGAGAAACTTCCGAAGCGCCCGGTCGTGGCAGCATTTACGGCGACTGCAACGAAAGAAGTCAGGGGTGATATCCAGAATATCCTTATGTTAAAGACACCTTATGTCGTGACTACTGGATTTGACAGGAGCAATCTCTTTTTTCAGGTAGAATCACCGAAAGATAAATACGCAGAAGTGAAGAATTACATAGAGCAGCACCCGGACGAGAGCGGGATCATCTACTGCCTGACCAGAAAACTGGTGGAAGAAGTCTGTGGGAAACTGATCCGGGACGGATTCCGCGCGACGCGTTATCATGCCGGACTTTCCGATGAAGAACGACGCATCAATCAGGATGATTTTATCTATGACCGCAGTCCGATCATGGTGGCGACAAATGCGTTCGGAATGGGAATCGATAAGCCGGATGTCCGCTACGTCATCCACTACAATATGCCGAAAAACATGGAAAGTTATTACCAGGAGGCAGGAAGGGCAGGACGTGACGGAGAGTCGTCAAAATGCATCCTTCTGTACAGTGGACAGGATGTGATCACAAATCGCTTTTTCATTGAAAATAATCAGGACAATGAGGAACTGGATGATGCTACACAGGAACTGGTCATGCAGCGCGATGAAGAGCGACTGCGGCAGATGACTTTTTACTGCTTCACACATGACTGTCTGCGGTCCTATATTCTGAGATATTTCGGAGAATACGGTGCAGCCTACTGCGGAAACTGTTCCAACTGCCTGACAGAATTCGAAGAAAAAGATGTCACCGAAGAGGCAAAAGCAATCGCGGAGTGCATCAACAGCAGTCATCAGAGATACGGTGTGAATGTGATCCTGGACACCTTGCACGGCGCAAATACTGCCAAGATCCGACAATACCATATGGAAGAAAATCCTTCCTATGGAAAACTCTCCAAAGTCCCGGCCTATCGTCTGCGCCAGATCTTCAACGAACTTCTGGTGCAGGATTACCTGCGGCTCTCAGACGACGGCTATACGATCGTGAAGTTTGGCCCGCGGATCGGTGAACTTTTGGCGCAGGACAGTACGATACAGATGAAACTTCCAAAAGAACAGGAAAAGAAACCAAAAGAAAAGCTATCCCGGAAACGCAAAGCACCGGTCAGCGGACTCACCGAAGAAGACCAGCCGCTTTTCCAGAAACTCCGTGAACTCCGCACCGAGATCGCCCGCCGGGAGAAGATCCCGCCGTATATGGTATTTTCAGACAAGACACTGATCCACATGTGTATTCTGAAGCCAGTAGATAAGGAAAGAATGCTCCAGGTAACGGGAGTTGGAGAACATAAATATGAGAAGTACGGCAAAGAATTCGAAATCAGGATAAAAGAACTCATATAAAATGTAAAACTCAGGGTTATTATGTGCCCTGAGTTTTGTTACATCATGAGATAGAGTTAGGAACGCTTATATTTCCCAGGCGTCATCCCCTTGTACTTCTTGAATGTTCGAATAAAGTAGCTCAGATCATTGAACCCATTCCGATAAGCGATCTCCGTGATCGAATCATCCGTAGTCGACAACTGATAACACGCCTGCTCGATCCTCTGATGGTTCAGATAATCCATCGGCGTCTGATGTGTCATCTCAGAGAAAAATCTGCAGAAATACTTCGGCGACATGGATACGGAAGAGGAAAGCTGCTGAAGAGTAAGGGGGGAGGCATAGTTGTGTTCGATAAAGTCAAGTACCTGTTTCAGCTGCAGGATACGCTTGTAATCACGCCGCGTTCTGGTAACGCTTTCCAGGTAGTAATGATTGCCAAAAACAATACCGAAAAAGTGGTAAAATTGTCCAATAACGGTCATTTCATATCCGGATGGCCGCATCCAGAGAGCATCAAAAATACTGTTCACAGTGGCACAGATTTCCTCAGATGCCGGGGTGAAATGATGATAAATAAGGATTTCCTGATGAATAATTTTCTGCATATAGGTTGAACAGACAGAATTATATTTCAGAAAAGTATTTCCGTCAAAAACAATACACTGATACACACAATCCTCGGGAATCCCGCTGTGCAGGATGCCGCTGTGTATAAAAATGATATCTCCCGCTGTTGCTGTGAAGCTTTTTTCGTCTAAAGTGACAGAGAGAGAACCCTTCAGGATGCGTATGATCTCATATTCGACATGCCAGTGATAGGACATGACATAGCGGGGGTGATTCGGTTCTATATGATGAAATTCAAATGGAAATTCATAAGTTCCCCTCAGGCGGTCTTCGTTGTGGTCCAGATCATGCAAAAAAATCTCCTCCTTATATGGTTTTTGCTAAAAAATCATATTTACAGTCAAAAAAGTGAATATTGTACTACTTTTTGCCATTATAACACAAGTAATTATCACTTGGCAATTGTATACTATGAAGTATAGAAAACAAGGGAGCTTTTTGTGGACTGTTCACAGTTGTTGTCAGAAACTCCCAATAGACAATTACTTATAATGGAGGTAATTTAGCATGGCAAAGAGCAGATTAGTAGGCAGCTATCCGGTTATCGGTATCAGACCAACAATTGATGGACGTAGAGGAGCCCTGGACGTAAGAGGATCTCTTGAAGAGCAGACAATGAACATGGCTAAGTCCGCTGCAAAGCTTTTTGAAGAAAATTTAAAATATTCCAACGGTGAGCCGGTTAAGGTTGTTATCGCTGATACAACAATCGGACGTGTAGGTGAGAGTGCAGCATGTGCTGATAAATTCCGCAAAGAAGGCGTTGATATCACAGTTACAGTTACACCTTGCTGGTGCTATGGTGCAGAGACAATGGATATGGATCCGCAGACAATCAAAGCTGTATGGGGATTCAACGGAACAGAGAGACCTGGAGCAGTTTATCTTGCATCCGTTCTTGCTACACATGCACAGAAGGGACTTCCGGCATTCGGTATCTATGGACATGATGTTCAGGAAGCTGATGATACATCTATCCCGGAAGACGTTAAAGAAAAATTACTCAGATTTGGACGTGCAGCAGTTGCAGCAGCTTCCATGAGAGGAAAATCCTATCTGCAGATCGGTTCCGTTACAATGGGTATCGGCGGATCTATCATTGATTCCGATTTCATCGAATCCTATCTTGGAATGCGTGTTGAATCCGTTGATGAGGTAGAAATCATCCGTCGTATGACAGAAGGTATCTATGATCATGCAGAATTTGAAAAAGCTCTCAAATGGGCTAAAGAAACATGTAAGATCGGCTGGGACAAGAACCCGGAAGAACTGCAGTTCTCTCCAGAAAAGAAAGAAGAGCAGTTTGAATTCGTAGTTAAGATGGCAGTTATCATCAAAGAGCTGATGAACGGCTGCGATAACCTTGATCCTGCATTCTCTGAAGAAGCAATCGGACACAACGCTCTGGCAGCTGGTTTCCAGGGACAGAGACAGTGGACAGACTTCTATCCGAACGGTGACTTCGCAGAAGCAATGCTGAATACTTCATTTGACTGGAACGGAGCTCGTGAGCCGTATATCCTTGCTACAGAGAACGACGTTCTCAACGGTCTTGGAATGATGTTCATGAAACTCCTTACAAACAGAGCTCAGATCTTTGCTGACGTTCGTACATACTGGAGCCCTGAGGCAGTTAAGAAAGCTACAGGATATGACCTTGAAGGTGTTGCCAAAGAAGCTGGCGGATTCCTTCACCTGATCAACTCCGGTGCTGCCTGCCTTGACGCTAACGGCGAAGCAAAAGACGAAAACGGCAATGCTGTTATGAAACAGTGGTGGGATATCACAGAAGAAGACCAGAAAGCAATCATGGATAACACAGAATGGTGTATGGCTGACAACGGATACTTCCGTGGAGGCGGATACTCCAGCCGTTATGAAACAAAAGCTCAGATGCCTGCAACAATGATCCGTCTGAACCTTGTTAAAGGACTTGGACCGGTTCTGCAGATCGCAGAAGGATGGACAGTAGCCCTTCCGGAAGAAGTATCTGACAAACTTTGGAAACGTACAGACTACACATGGCCATGTACATGGTTCGCACCAAGATGCGATGGCAAAGAAGGACCGTTCAAGACAGCTTATGATGTAATGAATAACTGGGGAGCTAACCACGGTGCTATCTCCTATGGACATATCGGAGCTGACCTGATCACAATGTGCTCAATGCTTCGTATTCCGGTATCCATGCACAACGTTCCGGAAAAAGATATCTATCGTCCGGCAGCATGGAATGCATTCGGAATGGATAAAGAAGGTGCAGACTTCCGTGCTTGCAAGAACTACGGACCTCTGTATAAATAAATTAAACTGTTAAACTGATTTTAATCAAATGCCATGATTAAACGACATCCCCGAGGATTTCTTCGGGGATGTCCCTTTTTATCCACAGAGTTTCCTGTAAAAGTCGAAAAAATTCCCATTTTTTATGATAAAAAGGATTATCATTAGAACTTCACTATGGTATGATAGAAACAGAATTTGTGGATAAAGCCAAACCATACAGGAGAAGATAAAATGAAAAAGATAATAAAGAGTTTTCTGGTCGTTCTGATGGGATTCCTGATGAGCGTAAATGTTATGGCAGATGTACAGCAGGAGAAGCAAAATCCTGATTATACGACAGATTATTACATGATCGTAGAATCTAAAGCGGGAGGGATCGACATATATTCTCTGCCGGATCTGAGTTCTTCGAAGCTGAATGACAGTCAGATCCCGAACGGTACAGCCTTACATATCGAGGGCGAGACAGAGGATAAGGAGAATAACAGAACCTGGGGCTATACAGAATACCATGGCATGCATGGATACGTGCCGCTCGATGACTGTAAGCCGGCACAGTCCCGCAAGGAAGCAATAGATTCCGAACTGTATATCGCAGGAAGTGACAATGTGGATTACAATGCAGATTACGATGTCAAAGCTTACTCCGAGGACGGAAGTCAGAAACTCTATCAGGGTCCGGGAATCAAATACGGTGAAGTTCCAGGAGTTCGTGATATCCAGAATGGAGAGACTCTTCATATCACAGAGGATGCAGAACTTGTCGATGGAGGTCACTGGGGTGTTACAACGATCGACGACCAGGAAGGCTGGGTAGATCTTGAGAAGACAGAAGAATGGGCGAAGGAACATGGTACTTATGAGAACTCTGACGGGACAGAATTGCTGGATATGACACCGGTACCGGAAAATTCCGGCACAGCGGCAGCAATTTCCGAAAATACTGCCACACCATCGACAGCACCTTCAACGACAGAGAATCCACAGGTGACAGCAGTACCGTCCGTAACAGGAGCAGCAGATTCAGTTACACCAACGGAAGCACCGGAAGTGACTGATATACCAGAGGCAACCGACACACCGGTACCGACAGAGACATCAGCACCGACGGAAACTCCGGGGCCAACAAATACACCGGCATCGACAGAGAGCCCAGAGTCGACCGATGCACCAGATTCAGAGACCACCGGACAGCCAGAGAAGGACGATATTCAGACTTCAGGCCAGACTGTAACCACCAGCAAATCTTCCAAAAGCCAGAATCCACTCCTCTGGATTGCTGGAATTGCGGTACTTGCAGCAGTCGGAGTTATAATTTATCATTTCATGAAACGAAACTGAAAATTTATCCAGGTATAATGGCAGGCACTCAATCAGAAACTTTCTGGTTGGGTGCTTTTTATGTAAAAGTTTATCGTAAATTTGTACAAATGTGAAAAATCGGAATTGTGAAAGTTGTCGAAAATAAAAAAAATCTGTCATTAAATTTACGAAAATAAAAAAATACGATAAAATGATAAAAAGAACATCAGGAGGGGTGAAAATGAAGAAAAAAATAATAGGGATTTTGCTGGCAGTTACATTGACTGTATCACAGGCAGGAATTGTTGTTTATGCAGAAGATGTAACCTGGGAAGATGAATTTACGCAGATGGATGAAGCGGATGAATCAGAAACTCCTGAAGCGGATGTGACCTGGGATGGAGAATCAGAAATCTCAGAAACCGAAGATGATGAAGAACAGGTGGAAGTGACCGAAGAGGACACAGAAGCGGGCGAGGAGGAAACAAATACAGAAACCGAAGAATCACCTGTCAGTGAAGAAGAAAGCTTATTTTCAGATGGCGTAGGAGAACTTTTTTCTTCCGGGGACACAATCGTATACGATGCAGACGAAATGGAACCGTTCAAAAGCAGAACCTTAAAAGAGGTTGCTGATGAATATGCAAAGGCAAGATATGCCGGAGCAACTTATTCAAATTCAGACAGTTCCACATGGTATCAGGAACCGTGCTCTACTTCCGCGCCATATGCGGCAGGAGTGCTGACCCAGGATACACATACAGCGATGACAGCAATGACAAATTTCTATCGCTGGCTGTCAGGTCTGAATTCACTGAAGAATAGTTCCACACATTCGGATTCTCTTCAGGTGCAGGCTCTCGTTCGTAATTTTGAATTCAGCCATTGGGTGAGTGATTCCAGCAAGCCGGCTGATATGAGTGACGAGATGTGGAATGCAGGCGCTCCGTGCAGACATAACATTCTTGCGAGAGGATATACTCCTCAGGGAGCTATCACAGGCTGGATGAACGAGGGATATTCTCTCAGATCCCAGTCATGGGATACAACAGGACACAGATATGCATTGATCGAAGCTTCTCTGTCAGATGTTCAGTACGGATTCTCCGGAGGCATTGCAATCGGAGCAGGTGTAGCATCTGGAAATACTTCAGACCTGCCGTTCAGTGCGTTTCCGGCACCAGGATATATGCCGTCCCGGCTGGTGTCACCGTCTTCAAGTGCCTGGTCCGTACGAATAAACAAAAACACACTGAAAATTGCGGATTCCACGAAAGTAACCGCAGTGATCACAAACCTTAACACCGGAAATTCCTATGAATGCACGAAGGAGAACGGGAAACTGAGAGTATCAGGAGTCGAGATCGACATGGTACAGCCTTCTGATTATTCTGGTTCCAGATATACAGACAGCTATCGGGTGCAGATTACGGGACTTCAGGATGCAGCAACAGGTTCAGAGGCACAGATCAGTTATACAACCAGATTTGCGGACATCACAGAGGAAATGCCATCTTATGTGACGAGTGTGACGGCAGATGCCAGAGAATATGTTATTTATAAGACGATGGATAACATAGAAAGCATCAAAAAAGTTGCAGCAATTCTGCCGAAACAGGTATGGGCAACAGCAGAATCCGGAAAGAAGATCAGGGTATCTGTAAAAGGAGAATGGGAAATAAATGAAGCAGATAAATGCTTTGTAAACTCTGCAGATCCATCCGGACTTCCGGAAAACATAACCGACAAAAATCATCTGCTGGATGAAGTTAAGGTTCCGTACAAAATCTCGGATGATTACTATGATTCCTATAATACGCTGTATATTTCTCCGCAGAAGGTCAAGGAGGGAGAAAACATCGAACTGGGGGTATACAGAACCAATATTTCTACAGACACCAGCCAGATCTATAAACTTACCGCAAAAGAAGACGGAACCTATTCCGCAGTAAAGAAATACGATTCCTCAGAATCACCGGAATTTGACAAGGAAGCATCGGATGCGTCGGTATATTCTGCAACACACATATATAAGAAATCGGGTGTGACGCTGGACGATGCAGGAGAATATATTTCTGTGTACTACAGTTCCTCAAGTCAGAGCAGAATTTACGTCTGCAGAGCCACAAAGACCCTTGAGGTTGAACATACACACACCTGGGATGAAGGAAAGATCACAAAAGAAGCAACCTGCACCCAGAAAGGAGAAAAAACCTACACCTGCAGTGCATGCGGAGCAACAAAAACAGAAGAAATCCCACTGTCAGAGCATAAAGAAGTCAAGGACGCAGCTGTAGAGTCAACCTGTACAAAAGCAGGAAAGACAGAAGGAAGCCATTGCTCCGTATGTGGAAAGATCCTCAAAGAACAGAAAGAGACCCCACTCAAAGACCACACTTGGGATGAAGGAAAGATCACAAAAGAAGCAACCTGCACCCAGAAAGGAGAAAAAACCTACACCTGCAGTGCATGCGGAGCAACAAAAACAGAAGAAATCCCACTGTCAGAGCATAAAGAAGTCAAGGACGCAGCTGTAGAGTCAACCTGTACAAAAGCAGGAAAGACAGAAGGAAGCCACTGCTCCGTATGTGGAAAGATCCTCAAAGAACAGAAAGATACCCCACTCAAAGACCACACCTGGGATGAAGGAAAGATCACAACAGCAAGCACCTGTACAAAGAAAGGTACAAAAACATTTACCTGTACGGTATGCGGAAAAACCAAGAATCAGGAAGTATCGGTTGTGGCACATAAATTTACAACATGGAAAACGACAACAGCGGCTACTGCCCTGGCACCGGCAAAACAGACCCACAAATGCAGCACCTGTGGCAAAACAGAGACAAGAAATTACGGAAATAAACTGAAACCATCCATAAAAGTAAACATAAGCAGCATTCTCCTGAAAACCAGACAGAAAACAACACTTCTGAGAGTTTCAGGACTTGCAAAAGGAGATTCCATCGTATCCTGGAAATCCAGCAATACGAATATTGCAAAAGTTTACAGAAGAAGCAACGGAACCTGCACGATCCAGGCAGGAACCAGAAGTGGAAAGGCCATAATAACCATAGCACTGAGAAGCGGACTGAAGAAGAATATCACTGTGACAGTACAGAAAACAACTGTAAAAACCACGAAGATCACAGGCGTTGCCACTTCTCTGAAACTAAAAAGAAATCAAAAAGCAACACTCAAACCGGTCCTTCAGCCACTGACCAGCGGAGAAAAAATCACTTATAAATCCAGTAATACCAAAATAGCCATTGTAAACAGTAAAGGACAGATCACTGCCAGAAGTAAAGGCACAGCAACAATCACCGTTACATCCGGCAGAAAATCTGTCAGATGTAAAGTAATAGTTAATTAATCAAATAAAAAATAAAGAAAGACCTGAGTTCTGTTCAGCAGTGGAACTCAGGTCTTTCTTTCTCTTATACGGGAAAACAAATAAAATTTTCAATTTTGTTGCTACAAATGCGAAAATCTGTAGCCTTGACGCATTGCTGAATGGAAATCAATGTGCTATTATAGTGTATAAATGGGATTATCATGTAGAAAGAAGGGGAGGTGTCCATAATTTCCAATGTTATGGAACAGGTAAATAAATCAGACAAAAAACAGCTCAAAGGCAAATTAAGAACAGGCACAGTTGCGCTGCTTATCGCATTGCTTGCAGCCGCATCAGCAACATATGCCTGGTATATATATAATACCAGCCGCCATACAACAAAAGTCCGTATGGCAGCAGGCGCAGGCGTAAACCTGCAGATCAGCAATTCATATAATGGCACCTATGGTTCAGCCGCAGTCCTGGACAGCTTTTCCGGACAGCTGAATCCGGTTTCTACCAACAGGATCAGCGGCGGTTTCCAGAAAGTACTTGGCTTTACCAATGGAACCGAGAATCAGTCCAATCTGGTGGCAAATCTGTTTGGAAAGGGTGCATATACTGATTATTACAAGACAAGCCTTTTTCTTAAAAGCAACGGGGAGTCAACCGATATTTATATTGCGGATATCGGCTTTGAGGATAGCGATGAGAAGAATCCGATTTCTTCCGCGATCCGTGCAGGTTTTGTAGTACACAAAGCAGGCAGGAACCAGCCGACAGAAGCAGAATATATTTTTGCAATCAGCGATAAGAAAAACCCCGAGGCAGAATACAATACAGCAACAGGTAAGGAAGGAGATGTACTGGACTGCACCAAAACAGACGGAACAACCGTCTCCTTTACGCCATATACCTCAGCGGCTTATTGTACATATGACAAAAATACAGGAACTGTCAGTCTGAAGTCAGGCTCACTGAAATTATGTACAACAACCGGAAAGAATGGTTCCGCAGGAGATCCGGTACAGATCGATCTCTATATCTGGCTGGAAGGCTGTGACGAGGACTGTACCAGAAATCTTTGCAGCCAGACACTTAAGAACCTTTCTGTGTCTTTTGCAGGAGTCGTAAAAGAATCCTGAAAATAAGGAGGCAAGGCTTTGAATACAGAAGTTGATCAGTTAAAAAAATCATTTTCAAAAGCTGTGCTGTGGATTCTGCTTCTTCTGGCAGCAGCAACCGGTACTACATATGCCTGGTTTACACTTACAGGAATCAATTCCACCAATGTTACTCCAATGGCAGGAACTGTGAGTAAGGGTGATACCGTTTTACTGATATCGACAAGTGAGAGCGGTCCTTTTGACAAGACCTGCGATCTGGTTCTGAATGGAAATCCGGATTCACTGAAACCACTTTCAACAGAAAATCTGGAACATTTTTACAGATCGACTGCTCAGAACAAGAATGGAATTGCAGTACTTTACAGCAATGCAGACAGCAGAGTAGATCAGGATGCAGTGCATGGAACGGTTTATCTGCAATGCCAGAATGCACCATGTAAGGTATATTTTGACAGAGAGAAACTGAGCCTTGGAAGCGATGCGCAGGCACTGGCAGCAATGAGACTTGGAATGAAAATCACATCACATGAGGGAACCAGTACCTTTATCTGGAGACTGGATGAAATGGGCAGCACATCAGGTGCACAGTCTGTACTGACTGTTCCACGAAGCTCAACAGTTGTTTCCTCTGTTTCTGATAATGGACAGGCTTCTTATGCAGATGACCCGGCACAGGACATCACAGCCTATATGGCAGAGAATGGCGAGGCCGAAAATGAATACAAAGATGGAAGCCAGATTCTGGTGCAGTTAAATGCAGATGAAGTGGCTTCCGTAGAATACTGGCTGTATCTGGAGGGCTGTGATGAACAGTGTTCCAACCCGGTACAGAACAGAGATTCTGAGATACAGCTTGCTTTTGCAGGTGTTGATCTGGAAGAAAGTGAGAAGGGAGAACAGCCATGAAGCGTAGTTTCAGGACATGGTTCCTGACAGTAACAATCATTTTAATTTTGTTTGTAGTGGTATTTTTCACTTATGCATGGTTTACTTCCAACAGGGCAGTTTCGACCAACACTGTAACAGCAAGAACCGATGAAGAAAATCTGGAACTGCAGCTCAGCGGCACAGGAGGCAGCAGTTTTCGGGATTCACAGCCGGCATCCATTACGCAGGTCAATAAGACTGATGCAGAGTATCTGATTCCGGTTTCGACAAATGACCTTCAGAACTTTGTTTATTCACCGTTTACAGATTCCGGAATGGCATCTTCTTTCGAAAGAGTCCAGAATGAAGAATATTATTACCACGGACGGGTTTATATCCGTGCGGTTGGCGAAGGAATGGACGATGGAAGTACGATGAAGCTGTATCTGGACCAGAGCGATGGCATTCTGGGACAGAAAGTATCCGGTCAGATGCTGAATGCGGCAAGACTTGGGCTTGTATTTGACGAGAATTATTCTTCAGAAGTGATTTTTAAGTTGAGTGAAAGTCAGAATGCATCAGGTCAGCAGACATACAATACAGTCATTAACGGGCAGACACTTGGGAACAATCAGGTACTGTCATACACAAACGGGACAGTACGGGCGGCTTCCGACCCGTCTGTATCGGCAGATGGATATACCATCAGTTTTTCAGACGATTCTGTAGATTTTCCGCAGAATGCGCTTCTGACAATGCAGCTTAACAAAATATATACCGTAGATATTTATTTTTATCTGGAAGGCTGCGACCCGGACTGTTCCAACAGTATACAGTACAGTACGGTAGACCTGCAGCTTGGATTTTATGGCGTGCTTAGCCAGGAAGGGGCATGAGCATGAACAAAAAAGAAAACAACAAAACAGTCCGAAGCAGGCTGTATACATCAGTTTTGCTGGTTCTGCTGGCGCTGGTCGCAGTTACAGCAGCCACGGTAGCCTGGTTTTCCATTGCGGACAGGGCAAAAGTAAAGACCATGAGTCTGGATATCGTGACAGATGCCGATCTGAGAATGGATCTTGATCCGCACAGCACGATCGACCAGTATGTAAAGACTCTTTCGTTTGAGCAGATCGCGGCGAGGATCCAGCAGGAAAAGGGATTTTCCATGGAAACAACCCCGCTGGAACCGGTGACAACAATCGATTATGAGACTTTTACCTATGAGAATGGCACAACAGTCGAAAACACCAGCGGAGCATATCTTGAATTTACGCTTCATTTTATGGCAGCCAAGGATATGGTCGTCCACCTTACAAGTGCCAACAGCAGCTCCGGGGCAGAGGATGGAACGCTGGTCATGTCAGAGAATGCAGCACTGCCGGAATCCATGCGAATTGCTTTTTCCGCAGACGGAACGATATGGAATTACGATCCGGGCATGGGAAGCGCAAGCAGCACAGAAGGTACAGCAAAGACATTCGGGCTTCCGGAAGCTTCCACAATGCACATAAACGAAGACAATGCCATGTTTTCTCTGAAAGAAGGAGTGGACAAAGCAGTAACAGTCCATATCTGGATGGAAGGAACTGATGAGGCGTGTACAGATGAACTGAGAGGATCTGATTATTCAATCCGGCTGAGATTTACCGGGGATAAAACAGATGATCAAAATAAATAAAATAACCAGGGAGAAGAAACTATGAAAGCATTAAAGAAAACGGGAACAATTGTGATCAGCGTATTGCTGTGGCTGGTAATACTGGTAGCCGCGCTGTATGCCTTCACAACAATAGCAACAAGAGACAATCAGAATGTATCAAGCCTTCTGGGGTATACCCCGCTTGTCGTAAAATCAGATTCCATGGCACCGACATTCAGTGCAGGAGACCTGATCTTTATCAAAAAATGTGACACATCCACCCTCAAAGAAGGCGATATCATCTGTTTCCATACGATCATTGATAACGAATATGCACTGAATACCCACCGTATCCAGAAAATCGATACAGTTGGAGACGCAAGAAGCTATACAACACTCGGTGATAACAACAATGGTATAGCAGATGCACATATCATTTCCGATGGTGATATTGTAGGTAAATATGTCGGAGATCTGCCAAAGGCAGGAAAAGTCATGGATTTCCTTTCCAGCAGCATGGGATTTTTGATCGTGATCGTACTTCCGATGCTTTTGTTCTTTATCTATCAGGTTTACAATCTGATCATGATCGCTATCCGCCTCAAAAAAGCAGTTGCAGTAGAGACTGCCAGAGAAACAGCAATCGCACAGGAAGAGGCCGCACAGAAAGCAGCAGCACAGAGACCGGAACCTTCTGAAGCTCAGAATGAGGCAGAAGCAGCCAAAGCAGCACTGGAAGAAGCAAGAAAAATGCGTGAAGAAGCAGAAGCGATCCGTGCCAAAGCAGAAAAAGAACTTGCAGATGCCAGAAAACAGCAGGGTCAGAGCGATTCCGGCGATGACCAGACCAAAGAGGAGGGTACAGAGTCTTGAGCGAATTCCTGAAGTTTGCATTTGAGGTTCTTTCACAGGTCGTTTACAACATCGTAACCTGGCTGGTGGCTTTTGCCAAAGTGTTCGTTACCGGCTGGTTTGAATATTTTGTGATTTTCAAAACTTACTTCCCGACGCTGAGCATTGTAGGCAAAGTTCTTTCGGTTCTGCTAATGATCCTTCTTGCGGCAATTCCGATCGTGATCATTCTGCTTCTGATCCGCAGGGCGATTCTGAATTACCAGTTAAAGGCTGACAAATCAGACAATGCGGCATTGTACAGAGAAATCGGAAGACTGAACAAGCAGGTGCTGGATCTGATGGAAGAGAAGAACAGCATCCTTGCCCTCAAGGTAAATGCCATGGGAGGCACAGAGAGAATTCCATATATGGGAGCTTCTGCACTGACTGATGATGTGATTCCAAGTGTTGGAAACGTTACTGATCCAGGCAAGGCTGTACAGGGAGCGGCAGCAAAAGCAGGAGCTGCTGCGATCATCTCGGGAACTGACGATCCGAAGAAAGCACCTGTTGTACGTGCAGTAGTTTCTTCTGACCCGGGAGAAACCGTAGAACACCGTTTCCCGAAACTTACACTTGTCGATCAGAAATATGCAGCTTTCCAGTATCCGCAGTATAACAATGATATCACACTGGAAGAATTCGTAGAGGGCTACAGACTTTTTGCCGCAAGCCAGATGAAACTGTATTATACACCTGAGATCATCCGGCGATTTGTTGCAGGTATGGCAGCAAGTAAGCTTCTGATCCTCGAAGGTATTTCAGGTACCGGTAAAACAAGTCTTCCATATTCCTTCAGCCGATATATGGAAAACCCGGCAACGATCGTGTCTGTACAGCCATCCTACCGTGACCGTACAGAGATCCTTGGTTATTTTAATGAATTTTCAAAGAGATTTAATGAGACAGAATTCCTCCGTGCACTGTACGAGGCAAATTATCGTCTGGACCCGACTTTGATCGTACTCGACGAGATGAACCTTGCACGTATCGAGTATTATTTTGCAGAGATGCTTTCCGTACTGGAAATGCCGAACGAGGATGAGTGGGTACTTGACCTTGTGCCGACGGCATGGGAGGGAGATCCTGTCAAAATGGAAGGCGGCAAGATCCATGTAAGCACCGCTACCTGGTTTGTCGGAACCGCGAACAACGATGACTCCACCTTTACGATCACGGATAAGGTTTATGACCGTGCTATGCCGATTGAGCTGAATGAAAGAGCAGATGCTTTTGAATGTGAACTTCAGCCTCACTGCGATATCACAGCAGAGCATCTTCAGTACCTGTTCCAGAAAGCAAAAACAGAACATCCGATCAGCGAGGAATCCCTGGAGAAGCTGCAGAAGATGGACAATTACCTGGTTACCAGGTTCAAGCTTTCTTTCGGAAACCGTATTATGAAGCAGATGTACGACTTTATCCCGGTCTATGTTGCCTGCGGTGGCACAGAACTTGGCGGTATGGACTACATCATTGCACGTAAAGTACTCAAGAAATTTGAAAGTATGAACGTTACCTTTGTAAGAGATGAGATCACAGGTCTGATCAACTACATTGACAAAACATTTGGAAAAGCAGAGATGGAAGACAGCAAGTCATATCTGAGAAGAATCCAGAATTTGTATTAATCGCAGTAAGGGGATAAAACGATGGCAGAAACAACAATCAGTGATTTATATGAGAAATATACGAATCAGGTTGGCGAGGCTCTTGAGGATGACCGGTACTTCCAATATCTGTTTGAGATGGTTCAGGCAGGTGACAATACCCTCGAGCAGAAAAACAGGATTCTCCACAAAGTGATCGATGAGCAATGGCTCACCGTAGTAGAGGAAGGAATCGAAGCTATTTTTAACATTGTGGATAAACCACGTCGTTTTATTGCCACCTCAGAAGAAGTAGTACCGGTGGCACTTGCCAAGAAGATTACGGCTGACAGTGTGCGGCACTTAAGCCAGCATACGCAGTTCATCACAGAAAATGCAGCAGGAGAGATCCAGCCGACCAGGATCCTCAATGTCACGACCGAAGAAAGCTATGATCTGTATGAAAACCGCTTCGTATATCATCTGATCCAGCGGCTATTTGCATTTGTGGACAAGCGAACAGATGTAATCTTCTGGTCAACAGGAGATGAAACCTGTAATGTCATGAGCATGGAGAGTAAGATCGATGATGCTTACGAAGAAATTTCCTATAGGGTAGAAATGACGATCAAAAACCGTCAGAGCTATGTCGAAAACGACACCGACCATATGGACCTCTTCAAAAGGATCGACCGTGTACGAAGACTGTCAAGGACTTTGCGGACAAGTTCTTTCTGCGATATCATGAACGGCTGTGCCAAGGTGCGAAGCCCGATCCAGAGAACCAACCTTATGATGAAAGATCCGGATTACCGCACCTGTTACAAACTATGGCACTTCATTGAGAGCTATGATGAAGTGGGATATACCATTGAGGAACAGGATTCTGCGTTACAGTTCGATGAAGAATATCTCCTGCAGATGTACATCAACTTTATCACAAATTACACCGTATTCAAGAGTCTTCTGGAATCTGACCAGAGAAATGTGACAGAGCTTGCCAAAGAGAAGCGGGAACCTGTTAAGCCGAAATTTGTCAAAGAGATCAAGGAACAGATCGTAGAGGACAGAAACATTCCGGATGTTGAGATCCGACAGGTGTTTGTAGAGGAAGTCACACAGGCGCAGCTGGATGCAGAGGCGAAACTGGAAGAAGAAACGAATCGAAGAGAAGAACTGGAACGTTCCCTCTCAGAACTGGAATTTCAGATGGACTCCCTGAACCAGCAGATGGAATTCCTGGAGCAGACCAGAATGCAGATGGAGCAGGAGCGGGCAGAACTGGAAGAACAACTCCACAACGAACAGAAAGTCCGCCAGGAAACAGAAGCTGCGATGGCAGCAGTAGATATTGAGGCGAAAAATTCAATAGAGATTGCGCAGGCAGAGGCAAAGCGTTCTGTCGAGAATCTCCAGACGATACTTGACACTGTGCGAAAAGAGAAAGAACGGGAGCTGACAGCAGCACTGGATCGTGCAGAAAAAGCAGAAAAGGATGCAAAAAACTCCCGCAAAGAAAAAGAAAAGAAACAGAAAGCTGCATCAGAAGAAATCGACAGGATCCGAAAAGAAGCAGCAGACGCGGCAGCAAGATCAAAGAAAGAATCACGGGCAGCCGTTGCCGCAGCACAGCGCGAGGCAGCCAAAGCGATCGAAGAAGCCAGACGCAAGCAGGAAGAAGCCGAGGCAGCGATGCAGAAAGCCCTGCAAAAAGCAAAGTCTGCCAGCCTTTCCCATTATATTGTAAAGCGTTTACAGGAACGCCGTGACCGCAAAAACACAGACGAGGATGACAGCAACTCATGATAAAGAAATTTTTTCTGACATTGATAAATATTATTTCCGTAATGATCATTGCGGCGGCAGTCGTGGTTCTGTGCCTGGTAGTCTTTACAAAACAGGGGGAGGCTCCGAATCTTGGAGGGTATACGGTCTTTCGTATCACGACAGGAAGTATGCGGCCTTCTTATGATACAGACACCCTGATCCTTGTAAAGAAAACCGATCCGTCACAGATCCAGGTCGGAGATGTTATTTCCTTTTATTCCGCAGACCCGGCGCTGGATGGTGCTGTAAATACGCACAGAGTCATAGCAATAGAGCAGGATGGAACGGAATGGAAATACACAACACAGGGAGATGCGAACAATATCCCTGACCAGTACGGAACCGATTCCGAGGCTCTGATCGGAAAGGTAGTCGCGTCGTCCCTGGCACTTGGAAAACTCGCACGTCTGGTAGCGAATCCGCTTGTTTTCATACCAGTGATCCTCATACCACTCGCAGTGATCCTCATCAGTAATCTGGTTCGGACTATCAGACTGGCAGGTAAGATTGCCAAAGATGAGGAAGAGGCAGCGGTCAGAGAAGCAATCCGTGAGATCCAGGAAAAAAGACAGAAAGAAAAAGAAAATTCTTCAGATAAAGAACAATAAAACAGGATTTATTAGGAGGAAAATAACATGGCAGGAAGTATACAACTGAAGAAAGGTACCAAAATGCAGCTTGCATTTGACGTACCGGTAGGGCAGGAGCCTCAGTTCAATATGCTCTGCACATTTAACAAAGCATTAGATGAATCAGCATTTCTGGTGTCTGCACCTATGGTGGACGGTAAGAGGCTTGTGCCGGATGAAACTCAGAAATTACTGTTTAAATACACGGAGGGAGACGAGAGTAACATCCTTGCGGGCTATGTGGATGATGTTGTAAAAGAAGGAATCCGTCATTATCTCAAAGTCAGACGTGTGGCAGAACAGAGACAGTTCATCAAACGTATGGATGTCCGTATGAAAGTTGAGCTTCCGATTACCTATATGCAGGATACCTGGGAACTGAATTCCGAGGGAGAAGTGGATAAGGAAAAAGGACAGACCATGGATATCTCCAACAACGGTCTTGCGGTATACATGAACCGTTGGTTTGAAGTAGGAGAGTCCTGTATCTTCACCCTTCCAAGACTTGGAACGGCAGCCGAAGGACAGCCTTCCAGAGAAGTCGTGGGAGTCATCTGCTGGACGAGGGAAATGCCGAAAGGCAGCCCGTTCCGCTTCGTAGCAGGTATCCAGTTAAGATTTGCAGACCAGCAGGAATGTCAGGATATGCAGGATTACGTGGCATACGTAAAGAAAAGGTATAAACTGTGAAAAAGAAAACCGAAAAAAAGATAAAAAAGCTCGAAAACAAGGCAGAAAAAAAGAACAAACGACATTTTTTCAAAAAGAAAAAATCAAAGACGGACCAGATCATCCGAATTGAGGAACTGGAAGCCCTGATGGAGCAGGAGGGCGGAGATGTCGATCCGGAAAAGATCGTCAGTATGTACCGGCCTCACAGGAAACGGCGCCAGATCGGTGCGGCTCTGCTCCGACTGGATAAACTGAGCCTTGCGCTGCTTGCAATGCTTGTTACAGTCGGCGTTTTGTTTGCTGCCGCATTTATGCAGGAAAAAATGGGTAACTTCACGATTAACCTTGACCGTCTGGAAATGTACAGAAGAGGTATCAGTATTGCTGACAATGGTGATTTCAAGGGTGCAACTGCGAGACTTACCGCAGCCATGGTCAAAGATGCCACGAATATTTCGATCGAAGATCTTCCAGATGACCTGGACGATCATGAAGGTGCACACAATGGCAAGAACTATATGGCATATACATATTTTGTCAGAAATGCAGGAAAGATCGACCTGAGTTATAAGGCCAGGATCACTCTGGATTCCTGTTCCAAGGGAGCCGAGAACGCTGTCCGTATCGCAGTATGGCGAAACGGAGACAAAATGATCTATGCAGAACCGGCAAAAGATGGAAAACCTGAGAAAGACTGCACAAATTTCTTGTCAGATGATGTCGTATGTGAGTATAATGAAGATAGCTTCCTTGTGGGAAATGTCGATAAATATACCATTGTCATCTGGATGGAGGGCGATGATCCGGAATGTGTAGACTCCATTATCGGAGGCAGTGTGGAGATGAGCATGCACATCGACACAGACTTCGACGATGACACCAGTCTCCTGTGGAAATTTGTGACGGATATCAAGGATACCCTGAACAAGAACAAGCCGATCAATGCAGCAGGAAACGAAGCTCCAAATGACAGCTATTACACAGATAAAGAAGTAACCTGGAAAACCAGAAGAAATCAATAATATCGTTATAACCGGCGCCACAACCGCCGATTATATATATTACAGAGGGAATTCCCGTGGCAGGGAAGCAATTTTGTGGTTAGCTGAAAGCCTCACCGGAAACGGTAGAGGGAAACTCTCCTAACCGGGCCCGGTGGGAGTTTGATCTAAATACAAAAAAGAATTCTAACTGCAGGAAATTCCCAAAACTGTACGAGGGAGAGAATGATATGAACGAAACAAAAAACAACAGCGTGAAAGCGCTGAAAAAACAGATGGCAGCAGCTGTTGCCATGGTATGCGTAGCCGCTGTAGCACTCGGATCAAGTACATATGCTTGGTTTGCAAGTAACAATAGTGTAAAAGCTGAAAAGATGAACGTAACTGCAACAGCTGATGTTAAGTTTCTGGAAATTCAAAATGTTGGAACGAATTTTACAGGTGGAACAATTGCAGTTGATGCTGATAAAGCAGGTTCGAAAACAGACTACAAATTATCACCTGTTACTCCAATGCAGTTAACTGCTACGGATAAAACAGGAACAGAAACAACAGCACTTGATGTAAAAACTACAGGTACAAATGGTACAGATGGTTATGGTGATGGATTAGCTTGGAAATGGACAACAGCTTCTTCTGGTACAGCATCTGCAAAAGGTGCTGAAGCGGAATGGAAAAACGCTGATGTTACAAGTGATACTGCTAAATATTATCTGTTAAATAACTTTAAATTCCGCATGACTGTAAAAGATGTAACAACTACAAAACTGTATGCTTCAGAAGTAACACTTGATGATACGATCACAAGCAAAGCTATGGACGAAGCAGTTCGTGTTATGATTGTTGGTGCTAATGGTATACAGATTTATGATGCAGGAGCTAAAACATGGAGCTACTTTAATGCTGACGGTACTGCATACACTGGAGATACAGCAGAGTTTGGTCTGATTAACACTGTTGCTTATCAGGAAGTTAATGAAGATAATCAGGCTGTAAAAGTATTTGTATATTACGAAGGTGATGACGCTGAACTTTACACAGCAAATCTTAATTCTTTAAAAGGTGTAACGGCTAACATTACATTTACAACAAGATAATACATAGTAAGAACTCCTCAGATGGTTGTGGCATCTGGGGAATTTTTTTACCCATTTTCTCATATCTACTATCCCCAATTCCCACCACTCTTTTTCAGTACATCTGATGAATTGATATTTCCCCGACTTCTGGTATAGTCATGTAACTGAAAAGAAAACTTCAGAAGGGAGAAATGCAATATGCGAAAAAAACAGGATATCATATGGAAGCAAAGTACACTATGGGAATCGGTGGAGAAATGGGTGACTAAGTATCTGAAAAAGAATCACCCAGAATATCGTGAACTCCAGGTGAAAGCAATGAAAATTGTGGACGAAAATCCAGCACTGCGGATACTGATAAATAGTATGGAAGGTATAGTATTAACGCCGAAAGATCACAAAGCCTTACATAAATTAAAAAATGCCATAGATTGTTCCTTTTTTTGCACATAAACCGGACGTGCATCCAAATAAGACTTTGTAATGCGGAAGGATTCTTCAATCTTCCATAAACAATGGTAGGTTTGGTAGACTTGAAGTGGTTCCATATCCAGTTCAGAGGTGACCATGAGGTTGTATCCGGCATACTTCAGGTCTTCGTTGATTTTTTCTTTATCAATCTCTACCACAGGTTTTATCTTTTCCCCGTCCTTATCTTTGCTGATGATCTTCACGCATTTCGTGGAATCCCCTAATTCCTCTCTTGTCATGGCCTTGTGAGTAGCATAGTTGGAGGCTTTGTCTGCCATTTTCCGAATCTCGTTTTTGGCTTTCTTGCCAACGCAGGATTTATGGGGTAGGGGAAGTGCGCTTTCTTTGCGCATGATTTCAGTCATTTATACACAACAGGTACAAAAAGGGAGATGCGAAAAAACTCAATCGAGTTTTTTTACATCCCCTTTTTTTGAAAAAAAATAAACTCAAAATGAGAGCCTATGGTATAATAAGAAATGATTCGGCAGTTATCGCATTTTTGATCAATGCAGCCTGTATCGTAATGTATGAGCAGGTTCAGGAGAATGCCAATGTCGAGATCTATGCAAGAATGGCCTATATGGATACGATGACCGGTCTTGGAAACAGAACGGTCAGTGTTACAGAATCGGCGGTGATGAGTTCGTGATTATTCTGAAAAACAAGACAGCCGAAGAAACGGAAGAAATCATAAGGCAAGTCAGAGCGGAGATTGAATTTGCCGATGAACAAAGTGACATTCCTATCTCTGTTGCAATGGGATACGCCTGGACAGATGCAGAGGAAAAGAATCTGCCGGAGCTGATTCATTGTGCTGACGAGAAGATGTATAAAGACAAAAAGAGGATAAAAGAAAATACATCTTCTGCATAAATGATAGTTTGGAAATGATAGAAATGTGCAATATATGATTACGAGGTGACGTATGAAATTACTGGTGACCGGAAATATCGGATATATTACAACAGAATTTATCGAGGAGGCTTTCCCTGAGTGTCAGATCCTTCTTCTTGGAGAGATTGAACAAAAGTCAAATCGCAATAAGAGCTTATCGGTATACCCGATGCCGAAGACGGAGGAAGAATTCAAAGACATTTTCAAGACGTATGAATTTGAGGGAGTGATTTATTTTTCTAATTATCTTACATTTCATGGGACGATGGAGGGTGAGATTGAGACTTTACGCAAGATATTACATTACTATAAGGGGAATCTGAATTCCAGGCTTCTGTATATTACAGGACCGGATAGTTTATATAAAGATACAACAGGAAAGACGCTGATGGTCCGCTCGGCAGAAGAGTTCTGCAGGCAATACGGCGAGCTGCATCAGATCGCTGTCAAGATCCTGCGTGTGCCGTATCTTTATTCCGGTACTTATGAGGAGGATTATTTTTTCAAGCTGTTCTCAACTGTGATCAATAAGAAGCAGATTACATTTGAAGAAGCACCGGCACAGGAGATGCATTTTCTTGCTTTGAGGGATCTTGGGGATTTATTATACAAGATTTTTGATAACTGGGGAGAGGGGAGCGCCTGTCTTCAGGTTCCGCAGGTATTTCATTTTACTTTTCAACAGTTCGGGGAGAGACTGGCACAGATGTTTCCAGCTGCAAACATTACCTATTTGTCAGATGTGCTGATCCGGGATGGGATATCTGATGACCACGTTCTGAGAAATGAATACGGTTGGTTTCCGAAGATTTCTCTTTTGGAGGATCTCACAGAAATTTATGAGGATTATTGTGAGAAAACGAACCATAAGACACGGAAGATCGATGTAGTAAAAACTTTTTTGAAAGCACATGATAAAATCGTGAGAATCGCGGAATTGCTGCTCACATTTTTTGTTTTTGAAGCACTGAACCGGGTGGCGGGAAATCAGGTGCAGTTTCAGATGATCGATCTGAGACTTGTTTACATCGTGCTGTTCAGCAGTCTGTACGGCATTAATTACGGGCTTGCTGCAGCGGGGCTGGAAACACTTTCATTGCTGGCAGCATATACGAAAACCGGGATCGGCTGGACGACACTTTTCTACGAACCTTCGAACTGGATTCCGTTTATCTTCTATTTTGCAGTCGGCGCGATCTGTGGTTACATCCGACTGAAAAACAGAGATAATATTCAATTCATGAAAGAGGAGAATAAACTGATCCTGGATAAATTTCTGTTTATGAGAGAAATGTATCAGGAGACGCTTTCTGATAAACGGCAGTACAAGAAGCAGATTCTGGGAAGCCGTGACAGCCTTGGTAAGATTTTTGATATTACGAAAAAACTGGATATCATTCTTCCGCAGGAGCTTTTTATTGAAACTCTGCATGTGATGGAATCAGTTCTTGAGAATCATACATTTGCGATTTATTCAGTTGGAAAGAATCAGAGCTATGGACGTCTTGAGATCGCATCCCAGGGAATGACAGATGTGTTGAAAAAATCCATTTGTCTGGATGATTATCTGGAAGCGAAAGAGACGATTGTGTCCGGAAAGGTGTGGGTAAACCGGAATTTCCTGGACGGCTATCCGATGTATATGAACGGGATTCACAAGGATGGAGAGCTTGTGATGCTGATTTTCATTCAGGAAGTGGGAAATGAACAGCTTTCCCTCTATTATCTGAATCTGTTCCAGATTCTCTGCGGTCTGGTAGAAACAGCACTTTTGCGCGCACTGGAATATCAGGAGGCAATCAAGAACAGGCAGTACGTGCAGGGGACACGTATATTGAAGCAGGAGTATTTTGAAGAACGGCTGTATTCCTTCCATTCTATGAGGGAGGAGAATCGGGCATCCTATGTGCTTTTGAAGCTGGAGTATCCGAAGATGACACTGGAAGAGGCAGACACAGCGCTACAGGCTTCGGTCCGTGAAAATGATGTCAGGGGGATTTCTGAAAAAGGAGAGCTCTTCCTCATTCTTTCACAGACGGACAGAAGTTCCTTGCCGATCATTCTTGCAAGACTGGAAAATGACGGCTTCGTCTGTCATGAGATCGATACCGTGGAGAATGCAAATACAGGAGAAAAATTATGATTCAGACAGTGCTTGGAATATTCCTGATCCTGTTACATATTGTCTGCTGTGTGCTGGTCTGGCTGGGGATAAAGACACATCTGCTGAAGGTGAAAAAATATCTGATGGCACTTGTGATCTTCGTTCCTTTCTGGGGAACAGTGTGCGTGCTGCTTTTGCATTTGCAAATGCTGACCAGAAGAGACAATAGGATAGAACCGGGAGTGGAAAAGCTTCGTGTAAATGAAGAGATTTATAAAAATATTTTTCAGGCAGTTTCGGATACGGACAAAAAGATCGTTCCGTTAGAGGAAGCACTTTTGATTAACGAACCGAGAGTGCGCCGTGAACTGATCATGGATGTGTTAAATGATGATCCGGAAGAATATATGGATCTTCTGAAACAGGCCCGCATGAATGAAGATGTAGAGGTTGTCCATTATGCGATCACAGCCATGGTTGAACTTTCCAAGGAATATGATTTTCGTTTGCAGAAGATGGAGAAGCTGTATGCGGCATCACCGGACGATCCGGAGATCCTGGAGCAGTACTGTGATTTTATGGAAGAGTATCTGAATCAGGGGATTCTGGAAGCCCAGATGGAGAGAGAACAGAGGGAACGTTATATCCGTCTTTTAAGACAAAAGCTGAAGGTGAAAACGACGCTCTCCACATGTGTGCGTCTGTTCCAAAATCTGATGAAAACAGGAGATTATGTTCAGGCGAAAGAGATTCTAGGGCTGATGGATCAGAAATGGCATCGGAAAGAGGAGTTCTGGATTTTGAAGATCCGGTATCTGGCAGAACGAAAAAAGGGAGCGGAGTTGCAGCAGTGTTTAAGACAGATGAAAGAGGAGCAGATCTATCTGTCGTCTAAGAGTAAGGAGGTATTGGCTTTTTGGCTGGATTAAAATCATTGAAAACATTTCCGTTTAAAAGTATGTTGGTGATCCTGGGTGTATTTCTGATGATCGCGGTCGTCCTTTTTGCTGAACGAAGTGGAATTCAATATACTGAAAAAGACAGAAAAGTCGCATATCTCAGTCAGGAAGAAGTGGTTACGGAACAGATGGCTGCGAAATCACTGCCGAAGACCTGTCTGGTACTTCGTAACAGTGAAGATGAGGCGAGTGTGGCTGCATGGGAGCAGTTTCAACAAATTTTTAAAGATATGAAGGTTGGAACAGATGTGGTAGACCTGCAGAGTGCATCCTCTATTCCAGATTATCATGCTTATGAAACGGTTGTTGTATTACTGAGTGATGTAAGTCCGTTGAAAGAGAATCTTATGGAACTGTGTGATTGGGTGTCAGAAGGTGGGAATGTACTTTTTGCCCTGACACTTCAGAAAACAGTGTATTCATCAGTGATTGAGCAGAAGCTTGGAATCATTTCTTCCGGATATGACAATACACTTGTAGACAGTATTTATTTTGAACCGGAATTTATGCTTGGCGGGGGACAGGCTTATACGATCACAGATCCGTATGATGCTGCCTGGGCGGTCGAGTTGAGCGAAAAAGCACAGGTATATGCGAGAATCAGAGATGAAAAGGGAGCGCCGCTGATCTGGGAGAACCAATATGGAAAAGGGAAGTTTGTAGTAGACAACTTTGGACTGTATGAGAAAGCGGTGCGTGGATTCTATGCGGCTTCCTACAGTCTCCTTACTGATGTGGGGGTTTATCCGGTGATCAATGGATCAGCATTTTATCTGGATGACTTTCCATCACCGGTTCCGGAGGGAGATGCTACTTATGTGAAGCGGGACTATGGAATGAGCATTAGTGATTTCTATATGGATGTGTGGTGGCCGGATATGCAGGAGCTTGCATCCGATCACAACATTCGCTATACCGGTGTGATTATTGAAAATTATGAGGATGCGACGGATGGAACGATTAAGAAACAGAAGGATACCAGACGTTTTCAGTATTTTGGAAATATGCTGCTTCATCAAGGTGGAGAACTCGGGTATCATGGATACAATCATCAGCCGTTGAGTCTTTCAAATGTGGATTATGGTGACGTGCTTCCGTATGATACATGGAAAAATGAGGCGGCCATGAAAAAGGCTGTAAAAGAATTGATCCATTTTGGAGAGGATACATTTCCCAGTGTATCAATGTCAGTCTATGTACCGCCGTCCAATGTATTGTCAGCAGAAGGAAGAGAGATGCTCGCGAAAGATTTCCCGGAGATCCGGACGATCGCCAGTAATTATTTCACCGGTGAGTTTGCGTATGTGCAGGAATTTGAAGTTGCAAAGGATGGGATTGTAGAACAGCCGCGTATCATCTCCGGTGCAATTATCGATGATTATATGAAGATGGCGGCACTGTCGGAATTAAATATGCATTTTGTGAACAGTCATTTTATTCATCCGGATGATCTTCTGGACGAAGACCGCGGTGCAGCGCTTGGCTGGGAAAAGATGAAGAGCAACCTCGCTGAATATATGGACTGGCTGGTGGATTCGGCACCGTCCTTGAGACAACTCACCGGTTCGGAACTATCCGGTGCGATTCAGCGTTATGGAGCGGTTACATTTACAAAGACAGTGACAGAGCAGTCTATAGAATTGAAGCTTAAAAACTTCTATGATGAAGCATATTTTATGGTGAGGATCAATGAAGGAACACCGGGTGAAGTTTCGGGAGGAAAACTTACACATCTGACAGGAAATCTCTATCTGCTTCAGGCAAAGGAACCAACAGTAACTATTGAGAAATTAGAAGATTGAAATACAAAGCGGTAACACGCGACAGATAAGGAGTTAATTGTGAGAATCTGTCTCATATTGGAGGGGTGTTATCCCTACATATTTGGAGGTGTATCCACCTGGATGCACCAGTATATCAATGAAATGAAAGAGCATGAGTTTGTTCTGTGGGTGATTGGGGCAAATGCGAAGGATAAAGGGAAATTTGTCTACGAGCTTCCGAAAAATGTTGTAGAAGTTCACGAGGTCTTTCTGGATGACGCCTTGCGGCTGAAGGATTCAGGAAAAATGCTTCATGCCTTTACAGAGGAAGAGACGAACAGCCTGAAAGAGCTGATGCTGTGTAGACGCCCGAATTGGGAAATCTTGTTTCGGCTCTATCATGACCAGAAGCTGAATCCTATGTCTTTTTTAAGAAGTGAGGAATTCCTGAATATATTGACGGAGTGCTGTATAAAAGATTATCCATATACTCCGTTTGCGGATGCATTTCACACAATGCGTTCTATGCTGCTTCCGGTCCTTTATCTAATGGGAAGTGAAGTGCCCAAGGCAGATGTCTATCATGCAATCTGTACAGGATATGGCGGACTTCTTGCATGCCTAGGCGGGTATGCTTATAAGAAGAAAGTGCTGCTGACAGAGCATGGAATATACACAAGAGAGCGTGAAGAAGAGATCATTCGTGCAAAATGGGTACAGCCGGCATTTAAAAAGCAGTGGATTTCTTTCTTCTATATGCTGTCGGATATTATTTATACGAGAGCGTTTCTAGTCTCAGCATTATTTACCAATGCCATGCATGCACAGATCCAGATGGGATGTGACAAGGAGAAATGTCGTGTCGTTGAGAACGGAATCAACTATGAAAGGCTTTCCCCTATTCCATTGAAAGAGGAAGACGGATGGGTTGACATCGGTGCGATCGTGCGTCTGGCACCGATCAAGGATATCAAGACGATGATCTATGCGTTTTATGAGCTTTGCACGACAAGAGAGCATGTACGTCTCCACATTATGGGAGGCGTCGATGATGAGGAGTATGCGCAGGAGTGTTATGCGCTGGTCGATCAGCTTCATCTGGAAAATGTGATCTTTACAGGACGAGTGGATATCATCTCTTATATGGAGAAGCTGGATTTTACAATTTTGACGAGTATATCGGAAGGACAGCCGCTGTCTGTTTTAGAATCATTTGCTGCAAGGCGGCCTTGTGTGACTACAGATGTAGGATGCTGCAGGGAGCTTCTGAATGGTAATGAGGAGGATCGATACGGAACAGCAGGATATTGTGTTCCACCGATGTATCGAGAGGGGCTCGCGCAGGCAATGGATCAGATGTGCGCTTCCAGAACTCGGAGACTCCGCATGGGGAAGAATGCACAGAAACGAGTGAAAGCATATTATCGAAAAGAAGAAATGATTGAAAAGTACCGGAAGATGTATCAGGAGGTGGAAGAGGCAGATGGCCGGAATCGGATTTGAGTTAAAAAAATTATTCCAGAAGCGCGGACTTGCAGCGACGGCAAAAGCGTATGGGTATGCAGGAGTGATCTGTACAGGTCCGATGCTGCTCGGTATCGTGCTGTTGGTAGGAATCGCTTTTATCTGCGATCATACCGGTGCGACGAGACATAACCGGGAACTTCTGAACTGTATGATTACTTACACACTTCTCGCTTCGTTGACCGTGACCAGTTTCTTCTCTATGGTCGTGACGAGATATATTGCGGATATGCTGTATGAAGAACGCCACGAGGCGGTGCTTTCTTCTTTCTGGGGTTCAACAGCGATCCTGCTTTTAGTCGGCGGAATCATGTATGGGATTTTTCTTCTGTTTTCAGGAATCAATCTGATCGATCAGTTTTTGTGCCTGGAGTTTTTCGGAGAATTGATCGTCACCTGGAATGCGATGAGTTATCTGACAGCGATCAAGGATTACAAAGGGATTCTTATTTCATTTATTACAGCGGTAGCGGTATCATTGTTGGTCGGATTCCTATTGATCCTGATTGGGATTCCACATGTAGAGGCGTTGATGATCGCAGTTACGATCGGTTATGGAATCATGCTGCTTTGGGATGTGACGCTGTTGTACCGTTATTTTCCGCAGAGAGAGATCAGTGCATTTTTCTTTTTACGCTGGGTGGATCAGTTCCTTCCGCTTGCGTTTACAGGCTTGTTCACGAACATCGGACTATTTGCACATCTTGTTATCATGTGGTGCGGACCGATCCGTGTACATGTTCAGGGATTATTTTATGGTGCACCGTATCATGATGTACCTGCGATGATCGCCTATTTGACGATTCTTATTACAACCGTTAATTTCGTTGTATCTGTGGAAGTGAATTTCTATCCGAAATATCGGAATTATTATAGTTTGTTTAATGACAAGGGAGAAATCAAGGATATCCTGCAGGCGGGAAATGAGATGAGAAAGGTTTTAAACATGGAGCTGAAATATACGGCGTTAAAGCAGCTACTTACAACGGCACTGGCGATTTCGATCGGACAGCTGCTTCTGACATATCTTCCGCTTGGATTTAATGATCTTATGGAAGGATATTTCCGTACACTCTGTGTCGGCTATGGACTCTATGCAATTGCTAACACAATGATGTTGATCTTACTTTATTTTACAGATTACAAAGGAGCATTATTTGCAACAGGAATGTTCGCCGCGTGTACGACGACATTTACCTGTGTGTCTTTATTCTTCCCACAGGTGTATTATGGGTTTGGATTTTTACTGGGAAGTGCAGTGTTCTTTTTGATCTGTACACTGCGTCTTGGATATTTTATAAAAAAACTACCGTATTATATTTTGAGTGTACAGCCGATCGTAGCAGAGGATAAAACAGGTTTCTTCACACGGCTTGGATGCTTTTTGGAAGAGAAAATAGAGAGGGGAGATAAGCTTGAAAAAATATAAATTACTTGCGTTGGGATGTGCCCTTTTATTAGGAATGTCCTGTTGCCTGACGGGATGTACCACCCCGGAGAACACAGGGGATACTTCAAAGAAACAGACAGAACAACAGGAAGAGATAAAAAAGGCAGAGACACAGGATATCAACGACGTTCACCTCAGGGATAAGGATAGTCTCTATGAAAATGATGACGAGACGAGTGTTGTGACGATGTATCTCACCGTTTCCCGCGGAAATTCTTCAGAGGGAACGGATCACACCTGGAAGGAGATCAACAGTTATTCGGCCTATGATTATGACAAGATGGGAGTAGACCGTTACCAGACAGCGGCGCTTCTTCAGGTTGGTGATGAGTCAGGTCCGCAGAGAGGGGAGGTTGGATATGGTGAAAATGTGCCGAATGCTACTGTGCAGATCAGAGGACAGACATCAAGCCGTAATGCACAGAAAAACTACAAGATTGAGCTGAAGAAGAACAAAGGAACCTGGCGTGGACAGCGCACAATCAATCTGAATAAACATCAGACAGAGGGAATGCGTTTCCGTAATAAGCTGTCCTACGATCTTCTGAAAGGGATACCGCAGCTGATGTCTCTTAGAACTCAGTTCGTACATTTATATGTAAGAGATCTTACCGAGGGGGACAGCTCAGAATTCCAGGACTATGGATTGTACACACAGGTGGAACAGCTGAACAAGACAGGAATGAAGAACCATGGAATGGATTCGAAAGGACAGTTGTACAAAATTAATTCGTTTGAGTTTTTCCGCTATGAAGATGTAATAAAAAAAGAAGACGATCCGACCTATGACCAGAAAGCCTTTGAAAAGCTCCTGGAGATCAAAGGAAATTCAGATCATACGAAACTGATTCAAATGCTGACAGATCTGAATGATATTTCTCAACCGATTGCGGATATCCTGGATCAATATTTTGACAGAGAAAATCTGACGTACTGGATGGCGTATCAGATACTGACCGGAAATGTAGATACACAGAATCGTAATACATATTTATATAGTCCACAGAATTCGGACACATGGTATCTGATTGCGTGGGATAATGACGGCTCTTTCATGAGAACCGAATACAACATTCAGAATCGTTTCGATCAGGAAAGTTGGGAATGTGGAGTCAGCAATTACTGGGGAAATGTTCTTTTTCAAAGATGTCTGCAGTCCGAGGATTTCCGTGAGGAACTTGACGCGGCGATCCAGGATCTGAGATCCTATCTCAGTGTGGATCGGATCAGTAGTATGATAGAGGAATATCGTACAGTTACTCAGAAGTATTTAAATCAGATGCCGGACCAGATGTATGCACCGTTGACTGAAGCGAAGTATGAAACAATTGCATCGGCAATCCCTTCAGAGGTAGAACAAAATTATAAACTTTATAAGGAGAGCCTGGAAAAGCCAATGCCGTTTTATATCGGAAAACCGGTGATCGAGGGAAATATTTTGAAGTTCAACTGGGACGCATCGTATGACTTTGATGCAGAGACGATCACTTACACAGTTGAACTGGCAAAAGATTATAAGTTTAATGAGATTGTATTTCGTCAGGATAATATTCAAATTCCGGAAGCGGAGACTACAGTTCCGGCAGATGGTCAGTATTTTGTGCGTATCCGTGCGACAAATACATCTGGACAGACGCAGGATGCTTTTGATTATTATGTAACAGACGCTGGAAAGAATTATGGTATGAAATGTTTCTACATTACAGGCGGCCAAAATGTTGAGGAAGATATTTATGAGGAATGATTTATCAAAAGAACGCTTCCGTAATGAATGGAAATATCTGATCAGTACCAGTGAGAAAGAATTGCTGGAGCTGAGGATGAAGCATTTGCTGAAAAAGGATCCAAATGCAAAGGGAAATGGTTATATGATCCGCAGCCTCTATTTTGAAGATTATTTCAACAGCGCTTATGCGGAAAAGGAATCTGGTGTCCTGATGCGAAAAAAATACAGGATCCGTATTTATGATTGTAGTGACCGTTCGATCAAGCTGGAGCGGAAGAAGAAATTCGGAAGTTATATTTATAAAGAAAGTGCTCCGCTGACAAAGGAAGAATTCTATAAGATCCTTGATGGAGATTATAAATTTTTGTTAAGCAGTCCGTATTCATTGTGCAGAGAATTTTATGTGGAATGTGTCAGCAATCTCATGCGTCCACGCACGATCGTTGACTATGACCGTGTACCGTGGATCATGGATGAGGGGACAGTCAGGATTACATTTGACAGTGATGTGAGGGCTGCGGTCGGAAGTTATGACATCTTTGATCCGTCCCTTCCGACACTTCCGGTGCTTGAACCGGGGAAACTGGTTATGGAAGTGAAATTCACAGAGATGCTTCCACAGATCGTGCGTGACTTGCTTCCACCAAATGCACAAGAATTCACAGCAGTATCAAAATATGTACTCTGTTATGAAAAATCGCAGTATTTGCATGGGTTTGAATATTGGAATGAAACACAGGAGAGAAAACTATTATGAGTATACAAGATATGATTAAGAAGTCGGTGCTGGAATCCGGCGTATTTGACAGCTTTAATGCACCGAAGATGGCAATTTCGCTGATCATTGCATTGCTTCTTGGAGCGGTGATCTATATGGTTTACAGCAAATTTTATGTAGGGGTAATCTTTTCCAGAAGCTTTGCGGTTACTTTGGTCGGAATGACGCTTCTTACCTGTATGGTTACTCTGGCGATCAGTACGAACATTGTGATCTCACTTGGTATGGTCGGAGCGTTGTCTATCGTTCGTTTCCGTACAGCGGTGAAAGATCCGATGGATCTGCTATATCTTTTCTGGGCGATCACTACAGGAATCACAACCGGAGCAGGAATGTATGTGCTGGCTCTGATCGCGGCAGTTGTAATGATCGCAATGATCTTTTTGTTCTATCATAAGCAGCAGAAGGGCAGGATCTATATCGCAGTGATTCATTATCAGGGAGATGAGGCAGGTGATGAAATTATCCGCAACTTTGGAAAAATGAAATATTTCATAAAGTCAAAGACGATGCGTGGGGAGAAAACAGAGATGGCAGTTGAGGTATTCTGTCGGCAGAATGATCTCGATTTCACAGAGAGGATCCGGAAGATCACAAATGTAGAAGATATTACATTGATCCAGTATAATGGAGAGTATCACGGATAAAATGAAAAGATTATAACTGGTTGATTTATGCGGTAATCACAAGCCGAATAGATTCTTTGAATCGAAGAAAAACGCTTAGTAAGAGCCTTGCTTCGGCAAGGCTCTTATTTTGTGGAAAAGGAGATGGTGTAAAGGTTCCACATCTTGCAGCCAGTGAAATTGTAATAAATAATTTTATGGTGAGTGGTTTGGCGAGCCGATCGATAACTGACAATGCAGGCTGGCATACGCAAAATACACAGATTTTCTATCCAGCAATATTGACGTATGAAAAACTTTATGGTATTTTGTTTTTGATAAAAATAGAAATTATTTAAAGGCAAACCTGCTGAAAGGCAGGGACGCAAAGCCAGAAGGGGCTAAAGTCAAAAAGTTTGACCAGGTCAGCCGGTTGCCACTGTTTTCATATCATATATAGAAAAGATGTGAAAACGGAAGAGATTTCGATAACTTTTATACTATACGGATGTGTGATTTTGAAGAAATGTAGTAGGGACACTGGCATATTTTGGCATGTGTTCTTTTTTGTATGCCCAAATGGGTAAGAAAACTGGCAGGGACAGGTTCTCTGTATACAGATAAAAGCAGGATGAAGAAGGCATAAGACGGAGAGAGGATTTTTATAAAATGAAAAATTATGAAGACAAAATATATTCATTAGGTGAGAATGTAACGGGGCAGACACAGGCCATGTTACAGGCCGTACAGAAAACACTGGAAAATAATGGCGGGGTAGGTATAATGACAGGATCTTATGACCAAAACCTGTCTATTTTGTCTGTGAATAATCTGCTGTTGCATAGTACAGGATATACATTCGATACTTTCATGAAACAGACAAAAGGCTCATTGAAAAACTTCTTTTATAATGGGGAAGATATAATGAATCGAGACCGTTTTTCGCAGCTTCACGGAGCAGGGGAAGCACAGATCCTTACTGCGGACGGTACCGTGAATAATGTACGGCTTTATAAAGAGGATGCGACAGATGAAGCAGGCAGACAGATCTGGGTTATGTCCGTACAGGTCAACTGGGATCATGTAAATTTGGCACTGCTCAATGAGGCTATCTATTCCGGCTTCTGGTATTTTGACTGTGACGAAAACAGTGAGATTGTGAATGCAAACTGGAGTCATGAATTCCGAAAAATGCTTGGCTATCATGACACTCTGGACTTTCCGAATAAACTGGAATCCTGGTCAGACCTTCTGCATCCACAGGATAAAGAAAGAGTAATGGTGCAGCTTCAGGCGGCAATTAAGGATAAGACGAACCAGATAAAATACCAGGTAGAGTATCGTATGAGAATGAAGGATAATCAATACCAGTGGTTTCGGGCATCGGCAGAAGTGATACGCCGGCTGGATGGTTCTGCCAGCAGGATTGCCGGGATTTTTATTAATATTGATGCAGAGAAAAAAGAGGCCATGCAGGCACAAAAATCTGCTGCTTTCCATAGAGCATTCACGAAAGCAGATCTGTGCGAGTATTATGTGAATCTGGAAGCGAATACTTTTGATACCTTTAAGGTTGAACCGTCCCTGATGACGGTCTTTGAACAGAGTCATACATGGGATGAACTGATCCGGCATTTTGTGGATTCCTATGTCGTGGAAATAGATAAGAAGGCGGTATCCGCTTTTTACAATCGTGGTTATGTTGCAGAAAAGCTGAAGGGTCTGGAAACAGAACTGGCTTTGGAGTGCCGCATCACTCTGAATGGTGAAGAACGATGGGTCCGTAATGTGATCATACGTGGAGAGATAGAGGATTCAGAATATGCCATGATTTTCCTGCGGGATATTACAGAGGCAAAGGTGGAGAGCGCACGGCATCTGCAAATGGCAGCGGACAATGCTTCCATGGAGCAGCTGATCCAGAGCATTGTGCGTCTGGTTGACCGTTTTGTTGTCTGTGATCTGGAAAATGACAGATATGAATTCTACAACCTGAATGGACAGATGATATATAAACCTTTGGGATTCTATCATGATTTTCAGATACAGGTTCTTGAAAAATATAAGACACTGGAACCATTGGAGACTATGAATATCCTGACAGCACCGGAAAATATCCGGAAGAATCTGAAAAGTGAAAATGATATTTATAAGTTTGAGTACTGCAGCCTGGATGAAAAGATTTATAAAATCGCTTCTTATATTCCTCTGGAATGGGAGAATGGAAAGCTGGTAAAGGTATTGCTGGCATCCATGGATGTGACACAGGAGAAGAAAGCAGAGATTGAATCCCGTCAGGCACTGAAAGAGGCTTACCGATCCGCAGAAAATGCAAATCGTGCGAAAACAGAATTCCTTTCCAATATGTCCCATGATATCCGGACACCGATGAATGCCATTGTGGGTCTGACGGCAATCGCAGGAGCAAATATTGAGAGTCAGGACAGAGTCATTGAGTGTCTCAGCAAAATTACAAAATCAAGCCGTCATCTGCTGGGGCTGATTAATGAAGTGCTGGATATGGCACGTATTGAAAGTGGAAAAATGACGCTGGCACAGGAGGATTTCAATCTGCCAGATCTGGTGGATAATCTTATAACACTCACAAAACCGGTGATTGATGAACATAAACACAATTTAGATATACACATTAATCACATTGAACATGAGAGTGTCTGTGGTGATAGCCTGAGAATCCAGCAGGTATTTGTGAATCTGATGAGTAATGCGATCAAGTATACACCGGATGGTGGGAATATTACTTTTTCCATAGAGGAAAAGCCAAATGGATTTTCGGAACTTGGATGCTATGAATTTACGATTGAGGATAATGGGATCGGTATGTCACCGGAATTCCAGAAAATCATGTTTGATCCTTTCAGCCGCGCAGATGACCATCGGACAACCAGAGTTCAGGGAACCGGTCTTGGAATGGCAATCAGCAGAAATATTGTGAACCTGATGAATGGTAATATTAAAGTGGAAAGCACCTTACATAAGGGAACTAAAATTACAGTAACAATTTATCTGGAACTTCAGGAAAAAGAAAAAGAACAGGACAGAAATCTGATGAATCTGCCTGTTCTGGTTGTGGATGATGATAAGACATGTTGTGAAAGTACAGTTGCCACACTGAAAGAAATCGGTATTACAGGTGAATGGGTTCTTTCTGGCAGGGAAGCTGTTGAACGTTGTTATGCACGTCATGAGCTAAAAAATGATTATTTTGCTGTTATCCTGGACTGGAAGATGCCGGAAATGGATGGCATAGAGACAGCCAGACAGATCCGGAAACGGATAGGGAAAGAGATTACCATTATTGTACTGACATCTTATGAATTCAGCGAGATCGAAGAAGAAGCAAAGGCTGCAGGCGTAGATGCTTTTATTGCAAAACCGCTGTTCCGTTCCCGTTTGACGGCTACATTGCGGCAGTTTACTTCTGGCAGAAAAGAAAAAACAGCAAGAAATTATCTGGAGGAGCTGTCAGAGGCAGACTATACAGGAAAAAAGATCCTGCTGGTCGAGGATAATGAGTTAAACAGAGAAATTGCTGTTGAAATTTTGGAGATGACAGGGGCAGAAGTGGAAACAGCAGAAAATGGAAAAATCGCAGTTGAAAAAGTGGAAGCTTCTCCGGAAGGATTGTATGATCTTGTTTTTATGGATATCCAAATGCCTGTTATGAATGGTTATGAGGCAACAGCGGCAATCAGGAGCCTTCCGGGTGAACAGGGAAAACTGCCAATTGTTGCCATGACTGCCAATGCTTTTGCAGAAGATGTACAGCTGGCCAAGAACACAGGCATGAATGGACATATCGCGAAACCGCTGGATATGAATAAGCTGAATAATGTTCTGGAAAACTGGCTGTGATTCAATTCCAGGTGTGTATGGGAAAGAAAAGAGGCAGACGTACGGTCTGCCTCTTAGTTAATTAACTTCAGCTATAATCTCTACTGAATGAATAGCATGTCTGATCATGGACAATACATTGTGGCGATTGTTATTATCAGTGTGTGAATTCCAGATATCATGGAAAAAATTTTCGAAAATGCGATTCAGAGCGATCTTGTTTGGCATGCAGATATTGTATTCCAGAGTAAATCTTTTGCTTCTACATACGGGTTGGATTTCAGACAGAATAACACAATCGACCGCGGATTAAAGTATGTCGGGATCAATGCCGGAAATATGGATGTGACTGTCGTGTATTCCACAGACGGGCTGAATAAGCGGTTTGGACTGGTGACTCTGGAGGATGATCTGCACTTCTTCCCGGAATACAATGGTGTATATCTGCTCCGTGCAGACCTTTATGAAGATTTTCCGGAACTGGAAGAACATAATATGCGTTAAATTTTTATCCAAAGTCGTGGCGGGTATATGAGATGCGAAGATACCTGCCGCGACTTTATAACTAAGAGCATTCCTGATCAAATTCTATAACAAATGATATCATATGCTTCAGTTGTGCTAAACATCTGGTTATTAGTAATAAATTTTTATATTTCCCACAACAAATAAACAGATTTCCAATTGCTTCAAAAAATGATATACTCTTATTGATAATACTGTTTATGCAGTTCGATGTATTAAACAGTTAGGTAACTATTCAGAAAGCAGTATCCCGCGAGGCATTTTGACTCGTGACTGTGAGGGTGCTGAACAGTTACGAAATAGAATGGAACAGGAAAGGGGACTTTATGGGGGCACATTCATCAGGATATTACAGTATTGACGGGGATTACAATATTATTGGGTTTAACGAGACAGCGAAGGAAATCTATCCGAGCCTTCAGATGGGAATGAAATGTTACAAAGCACTGATGGGACTGGATGCACCATGTCCGCCGTGTCCGGTGGTCAATGGAATCTGTGGTCCAAAGACGTATCTGGATCCCATTCGTCATATTTACGAGACTGTGGATGCGGTGGATACCATCCTTCCAGACGGCGGCAGAGGGCATGCACTGGTTTTCAGTACCGTTGCAGAGGGAGAGAGACTGTCAAGTGCGATTCCTACAGGAGAGAAATCTCTGCGTCTTCTGGGGGCAGTCAATCGGCTTGCTTCGGACTATGTGGCAGTTTATTCTGTCAACCGTCAGCAGAAAACAATTTCTGTTTACCGCTCTGAATTTACAAATGATCCGGACAACAGTATTGTGAAAGATAATGCGGATTATGATACAGTGAGGGAATATCTTACCCGCTATATCCATCCGGATGACCGCAGCTACGTCCTGAAAAAAATGGAACTGGATTATCTGGAACAGAAACTTGCAAATTCATCGAGCTTCAGGGTGCATTTCAGGAGTGCAGGAGAAGAGACGCATTATTACTATCTTCTGGTTACCAGAAACGGTGAAACGGAGGATGAGCAGGATTTTGTAATCGCTGCCGCATGCGAGGATAATGATGTAAATGCACGCAAAATATATGAAAATCAACTGAATTCCCTGATCGGTTCCATTTCTCATGCGGCGGGATATTTTCATCTGGATATCACGGATGATAAGATACTCAAAACCGGTGGAACATCTGCGATCGTGGATACACTGGAGTCGGATTGTACGATTGATGCGTTTGTCCGGGATACGGCACAGTATATTCCGAAGGAGCAGGACAGACAGGATTTCATCGATGCTTTTTGTCGAAACTCCATGCTTGAGAACTACAATGCAGGACAGGTGGAGATAACGAGAATTTCGAAATGCTATTATGATGACAATATTGCACGTATTTCAAAGTACGTGGTACGGCTTTTGATAAATCCGTCGAATAATCATCTGGAGGGACTTTTGTATGGAGTGGATATTACCCGGTCACAGGAGGAATATGAGACGCAGGTCAGTATTGTCCGTACACTCAGCAGCAATTACAGGGATGTATATCTTCTGAATCTCCGAGAAAAAACGCTCTCGATCATCAAAGAGGAAGAGGGAAATGAAGATGGACTGAAGAAGAAAGAGGACGGCAGCTATTCTTATAAGAAGTTTCTTGCAAAATACATTGAAGAGCGGGTGCATCCGGATGACCGCGATATGCTGCATGAAGTACTGAGGCTTCGCAATGTGCGTAAGAGGATCAGGGAAAAAGAAGAGTACAAGGGCAACTACCGGGTAAAAAACGGAGATGAGATTCATTATTATCAGTTCCGCGTTATCAGAAACGAGGATTCAGGGATCATTGTGCTGGGATTCCTGAATGTAGATGATGTCGTGGAGGCTGAAATCCGACAGCAGAAGCTTCTGAAAGAAGCACTGGATACTGCAGAGCGTGCCAGTGAAGCCAAGACAAATTTCCTCAGGAGAATGAGTCATGATATCCGCACACCGATCAATGGAATCTGCGGGATGCTCGAGGTCGCGGATTATTACCATAATGATATAAATAAACTGGCAGAATGCAGAGAAAAGATCAGGGATGCCTCTCACCTTCTGCTGGAGCTGATCAATGAGGTTCTTGATATGGGAAAACTGGAATCCGGTGAGATTATGCTGGAGGAGGTTCCATTTAACCTTCATGATATAGAACAAAGTGTTCTTAAAGTAATCGAAAAAATGGCGGAGGAACGAAAAATAGAAATCACCCAGGACAACATTGGAGTTGCCCACTGGAATCTGATCGGCAGTCCGGTTTATGTAAAACGTATCATGATGAATTTTATAAGTAACGCAGTCAAGTATAATAAGGAGCATGGCAAGATTATGCTGAGATGCAGAGAGATTTCTACAGAGGGTGATACTGCAGTGTTCGAATTTACCTGCAGAGATACGGGAATTGGCATGAGCCGGGAATTCCAGGAACATCTTTTTGAACCGTTCACGCAGGAGAGGGTCGGCGGTTACAGCAAATATGGCAGTACGGGACTTGGAATGTCGATTACGATGGCGCTTGTAAAAAGAATGGGCGGAGATATTACTTTTGAGAGTGAGAAGGACAAGGGGACTACATTTGTGATAACGATACCGTTCAAAATTGATACGGAAAAAAGAGAGGCAGAACAGAAAGCAAAGAAATCTGTATGTTCCATTGCCGGGATGAATATCCTTCTGGTTGAGGACAATGAACTGAATATGGAAATCGTGGAATTTATCACACAGAATGCGGGGGCGGTTGTGACAAAGGCATGGAATGGCCGGGAAGCCCTTGAAATTTTTGAAAAATCTGCGGAAGGCTGCTTCGATGCGATCCTGATGGATGTCATGATGCCGGAGATGGATGGTTATGAAGCAACCGAAAGAATCCGCAGATTGAACAGAAAAGATGCCAGAACAATTCCCATCATTGCAATGACTGCAAATGCTTTTACGGAAGATAAAATAAGGTCAAAAGAAGCTGGGATGAACGAACACATTGCGAAGCCGCTGAATACGGAACTTGTACTTCGGGCAGTGGCAAAACTGGTTCAGCCACAGATGGTGGACTGATCAGAATCGTTTCACAAGGACTGTTCTGGAGTGTTTTCGCAGCAGGCGGTTATAGGCTGAATATTTTGCTTTTGGAACGCGGACGGTCATCTTTTTTTACACCCTGATCGATTTTAGAGGAAACGGTGGTAAGGCGGGTGCTTTTGATTGTGATGACGCATTTTGCTTTTACATTCCGGAATGCCTGGGAACCGATGCGTGTCAGTCCGGTACCGATCGTGACGGTCTTCAGATTTTTGCAGTTATAGAAAGCCTGGCTACCGATTGTTGTGACATTATTTCCGATTACGACACTGGTAAGATTTTTCTTTCCGGTAAAAGCTTTGGTCCATACAGAAGTTACTTTGTAGGTAACGCCTGTGCATTTGATGGTAAGAGGAATGACTACTCTGTTCAGGCGGCTGTTGGAAGTTCCGTAACAGGTGACGGTCTGCCTGCCGGTTACACGGTAGATCAGAGAAGAAGCTGTATAACTCAGGCTCCATTGTGCGTACAAAGTGATGTTCTGTTTGATCTTAAAGGTCTGTCCCGGTAAGTAACGTGTACCTTTTCCATCGGCTCTGGTATTCCAGCCGGTGAAGAAACGGGAAGTGCAGTAAGGTGCTTTCTGAACTTTGACATTTCGTCCGGAAGTGTATTTGGTCTTATCAGAAGGAAGACTTCCTACACTGAGCCGGGTATTTTTGACATATTTTACCTGGTAGGTACGCGGTTTCGGAGTGGCGGTCGGTTTTGGAGTAGCGGTTGGTTTTGGAGTAGCGGTTGGTTTTGGAGTAGCAGTCGGAGTTACAGTAACGGTTGGTGTCGGAGAAACAGTCGGAACTGGAGTTGCAGTAACAGTAGGCATCGGAGAAACAGTCGGAGTCACCGTAACGGTCGGCGTTGGCGTAGCCGTAGGAACAAAAGTTACAGTCTTCGTATGCGCCTTAATCGAAAAGCAATACGGATCTGCAAGCTTCCCAACATCAATCCAGGAAGATCCATTTCTGGAATAAAAGCTCTGGTTCGGGCTGGTGTCGGCAGAAACGGTGATCCAGCCGAGGTCTTGAGATTTTTCCACATAGTAGGAAACCGGGTTTCCGGTCACGGTGATGACAACGGAATACTGAGAACCCGGGGCAAGCAGAACCGGTTCCGGAAGGGGGATGGTATCAATTCCGGCGAGTGCCTGTGTGTATTCAAAAGGCTCTGCATAGGCAGGTGTTCCGCTGACTGGATTGGATGGATTTTTCAGGTCTGTGTAAATCTGAATCTGGTAGGAAGCGTAATCGTTTTTGGAGGCGGTTACGATCTCACCGAGTTCTTCATAGCTTCCATTTCCGGCTTTTGCGATAAAAATATTGGCAACAGAGTAACCGGCCGGGAGATTAAGGCTGGCGGTGCTGGCAGTGACTCCGTCATAAAAGTAATTATTCGGATAGGCCGGGGTGGTGACAGCGGTGTCACTGACAAGATTTTTTAATGATTTGTCTTCATAGGAAATATAAAAATATCCATCGTCTCCCCAGGAAGTTCCGTAGCTGTTTTTGACAATCCATGCGCCGTCTGTTGTTACACCGGAGTTGGAGGAGAAATTTTCTTTTTTGTAATTGTCGTCCCACCCAATAAGAGTAACTGCATGATTAACCACACCGTCAAAAGGATAGCAGGA
>NZ_JBBMEI010000006.1:0-87680 GCF_040096655.1 Blautia intestinihominis
AAAAATCAAGGAATTGATATTCTAAAAATTTTAGTTTTCCAATAATTACAGGGATTCTTTGCGCATTTACAGGTTTTTATATAATTTATTTGAAGTAGCACAATAGGTTAAGTTAAGTGTAACATGTTTGCGGTGGTTGTCAATAACTGAGAAATAGGGTATAATCACCATAGAAAATGTAGAAAATTCGATACAGAATCATCTATGGAGGTTGAAATGGAGAATGTATTTATTATGGATCATCCGCTGATCCAGCATAAAATTTCTATGCTTCGTAACAAAAATACAGGAACAAATGAATTTCGTAAACTGATCGAGGAGATCGCAGTACTGATGGGATATGAGGCACTGAGAGATCTTCCACTGGAAGATGTTGAGGTAGAGACACCGATCGAAACCTGCATGTCACCTATGATCGCAGGCAAGAAGCTGGCTGTTGTTCCGGTACTTCGTGCCGGACTTGGAATGGTCAATGGTATCACTACACTTGTTCCGTCTGCAAAGATCGGACACATCGGACTTTACAGAGATCCTGAGACACATGAGCCGCACGAATATTACTGCAAACTGCCGGATCCGATCGATCAGCGTCTGATCGTTGTCACAGACCCGATGCTTGCAACAGGTGGTTCTGCTGTGGACGCAGTCAGAATGATCAAGGAACACGGCGGCAAAAATATCAAATGCATGTTTGTTATCGCAGCACCGGAAGGATTGGAGAGTCTCCATAAAGAGCATCCGGATGTACAGATCTATGTAGGACATCTGGACCGTGAACTGAACGACCATGCATACATCTGCCCGGGACTTGGCGATGCTGGAGACCGTATTTTCGGTACTATCTAAGGAGCGCAGAATGACCAAAGAAGAACTGGCACTGGAAGTGATCGACAGACTTAAGAAGGAATACCCGGATGCAGGATGCACACTGGATTATGACCAGGCGTGGAAGCTTCTTGTGAGCGTGAGACTGGCAGCCCAGTGTACGGATGCGAGGGTCAATGTAGTCGTAGAGGATCTTTATGCAAAATATCCTGACGTAGCTTCTCTTGCAGCAGCAGAACCGGAGGAGATCGAGGCAATCGTCCGTCCCTGCGGTCTTGGCAAGAGTAAGGCGAGGGATATCAGCGCGTGTATGCGGATCCTTCATGAGCAGTACAATGACAACATCCCGACCACATTCGAAGAACTTCTCAAACTCCCGGGTGTAGGACGCAAGAGCGCAAACCTGATCATGGGAGATGTCTTTGGCAAACCGGCGATTGTGACAGACACACACTGTATCCGTCTGACGAACCGTATCGGTCTGGTTGACGGCATCAAGGATCCTAAGAAAGTGGAGATGGCTCTGTGGAAGATCATTCCGCCGGAAGAAGGCAGTGATTTTTGCCATCGTCTTGTTTGCCACGGAAGAGAAGTCTGTACTGCACGGACAAAGCCATATTGTGATAAATGCTGTCTGGAGGATATCTGCCAGAAGAATATATAACGACCAGGCTCCTCACTATATGAGGAGCCTGTTTTGAAACATAATACAAGTGATCAAAGGAGGAATCTGGTGTGAAATACGCAATCATCGGGGCAGGAGGAACCGGAGGGACTCTTGGATTTTATCTTACAAAAGCAGAAAAGGACGTAACTCTGATCGCGAGAGGCAGCCATCTTGAGGCGATGCAGAAACAGGGACTTACCATGAGGCAGCTCTGGGATGGAAAAGAAGAGACCATTCCTGTCAAAGCATGCCGGATGGAAGAATACACAGAGCAGCCAGATGTGATCCTGGTGTGTGTCAAGGGCTATTCCCTGACGGATCTGATCCCGGATATCCGCAGGATTGCCGGACCGGAGACAGTAGTTCTTCCAATCCTGAATATTTATGGAACCGGCGGCAGATTACAGAAAGAATTTCCGGATCTCACCGTACCGGATGGATGCATCTATGTATCAGCGGCGATCGAGGAGCCGGGAGTGATCCTTCGCCATGGCAAGATCCTTCGAGTTGTTTTTGGCGCGCGGACTCCTTCTGAAGAGACAGAAAGCATGAGAGCGATCGCACGGGATATGGCATCCGAAGATCTGGAAGTGATTCTTTCACCGGATATCCGCAGAGATGCGATGGTGAAGTTTTCCTACGTATCACCGATCGGAACGGCAGGTTTATATTACAATGCCACGGCAGTTGATTTTCAGCAGGAAGGCGAGAAACGTGAGATGATCTGCGAACTGATGCGTGAGATCGTTAATTTGTCCCATGCAATGGGAATTGAATTTGAAGAAGACCTTGTGGAACGAAACCTCAGGATCCTTTCAAATCTCGCACCGGAATCAACAACATCCATGCAGAGAGATGTTATGGCAGGAAAGCAGTCTGAGATTGACGGACTTGTATATGAAGTTGTGCGTATGGGCAGAGAATACGGCGTGCCGATGCCGGAATATGAAAAAGCAGCCGCACAGTTTCAGAAACAGGGATTATAGTTATAAGAAAAGAGAAAAAATATGAGAAAGATGAAACATATGGAGGATTCCCGTACCGAAAATACTTATCTCATCATGAATAAGCACATCAACGGTTACGGCAGGCTCTTTGGCGGAGTTCTGATGCAGTGGATCGATGAGATGGCGGGGATCGTAGCGTACAGACATGCAGGAACGATCGTGACGACTGCCTGTGTGGACAATCTGAATTTTAAGGCAGGAGCCTATCTGGGAGACACCGTGGTCCTGATCGGAAAGCTGACTTACGTCGGAAGAACTTCCATGGAAGTACGGATCGATACTTATGTAGAAAGTCCTGACGGAACACGCAGGGTCATCAACCGTGCCTATGAAGTCATGGTCGCACTGGATGAAAACGACAACAAGGTCGAAGTTCCCGGTCTGATCGTTGAAACGGAATCCGAGAAAGCTGAGTGGCTCGGGGCACAGAAGCGTAATGAACTCCGAAAGGAAAGACGCAGAGAGGGCTACTGATAATATCATCAGATCTGAAAGAAAGGAAGTGACATCATATGGCAAAAAAAATTGGCATCATTTCAGACACTCATGGTTTATTAAGACCGGAAGTCCTGGAAATCCTCAAAACATGTGACTGCATTCTGCATGCAGGTGATGTGGACAGACCGGAACTTCTTGACAGGATCCGTTGCCTTGGTTCCATCTATGTCGTAAGAGGAAATAATGACAGAGACTGGGCTGAGGGGATTGCAAAGACACTTCGTTTCACTATAGAAGGTGTGAAATTTTTTATGACACACAACAAAAAAGATGTGGCATGGGAGCTTGGCAGTGCCCAGGTCGTGATCTTTGGTCATACGCACAGTTATTCTGAAAAAGTGGTCGACGGCAGATTGTGGCTGAATCCGGGAAGCTGTGGAAGAAGCCGTTTTGGGCAGGAGGCCACGATGGCTGTCATGAGCGTGGATCAGGGGACGTATCATGTGGATAAAATTGTGTTCGCAAATAAATAGTGAACATATATTCTGAAATTTAAGTTCGTCCCGTTTTATTGGACATTTAATATGAGATACTCTTTATATCGAAAAGATGTTCGGAAAATATGTTCAGAACAAATATTCGAAATTCTCAAACCATAATACGATATAAAGGGGATCTTACTATGATGAACACAGCAGAAACAGCAAAGAGACACTACGAGACAGAGAACAGAGAGAGCCATACAGAGAAGAAGAAATTTTCCAATGTCATGGCAATGATACTCGGAATACTGGTAACAGTGGAGATCATGATCCTGGGTGCCATGGTCATGAAGATCGATGTGCATTCTGCTGACAGGATTGCGATGGCACTGGCATTTGTGGTAGTATATTCCGGTGTGGTAGCAGCACTGACTGACAAGTAATAAGAAGGATAACAGACAATACATGCCGAAATCATTTAACCAGAAACTCAAAATATTATACCTGATGGATGTGCTGCTGGAGCGGACAGATGAGGAGCATCCCATATCTGCGAAGGATATGGCACAGTATCTCAGAGGATACGGGATCAGTGTCGAGCGCAAGACAGTTTACGATGACATTGAGGCACTGAGGATCTATGGACTTGATATCCGCAACCGCCGTGGGAAGGTTGGCGGTTTCTATATAGCGAACCGGAAGTTCCAGCTTCCGGAAGTGAAGTTCCTGATGGATGCAGTACAGTCTTCCAGATTTGTCACACAGAAGAAATCCAGAGAACTGCTCCGCAAACTGGAGAGCCTTGTTATCCCGGAAGCTGCAAAGAAACTCCGTGAGCAGCTTTTTATCGAACCAGGCAATAAGACAGTCAACGAGGAGATATACAGCAACATCCAGACGATCTATGACGGCATGTCCAGGAACAGACAGATCCGTTTTCATTATTACGAATGGACTCTGTCCAAGGAACTGAAACCCAAGAAGAATGGAGAGTGGTATCAGGCCAGCCCATGGAAGATGATCTGGAAGAATGAGAATTACTATCTTCTGGGACTGGATGAGCGAAGCGGAGTTGTGAAGCATTATCGCGTGGACAAGATGATGCAGGTAGAGGTAATTGAGAAGCAGAAGAGAAATGGCGGCAATATTTTCAGGGATTTTGATCTCGGGAAGTTCTCTTCCAGTACTTTCGGGATGTTCGGAGGGAAGGAGAGAAGTGTCCGGATGGAGTTTGAGAATCAGTTTGTAGGCGTTGTGCTTGACCGTTTTGGTCAGGATGTCATGCTGATCCCCAAGGATGAGAATCATTTTTCCATGCAGGCACAGATCAAGGTCAGTACACAGTTTTTTGGCTGGCTTGCAGGACTGGGTACAGGAGCCGTGATCGTATCACCGGAGAATATCCGCAGGGAATATGTATCATTTCTCAAGAAGACCCTTAAGAATTATGGAGAGAAATATGACGGTAAAATCTAAACTTTTAGGAATATTAGAACAGCAGAAGGGGGAAACTCTTTCTGGAGAGAAACTTGCCGAGGAACTTCACTGTACCAGAGCTGCGATCTGGAAGGCGGTGAAGTCCCTGAGGGAAGAAGGATATACAATAGAGGCAGGACAGAATAAGGGCTATATGCTGGTGAAGGACAGTCATCGTCTTTCCATGGAAGCAATACAGCCCTTTTTAGTTTCACCGGAAGTTTATCTGAAGGTATATCAGGAGATCGACTCGACCAACCGTGCCGCGAAGGAAGCGGCGGTAACCGGACTTGCCGGTCATGGTGGATGCGTTGTGGCAGGGAAGCAGACAGCAGGAAGAGGACGGAGAGGCAGAAGCTTCTATTCTCCGGAGGAAGCAGGACTCTATCTCAGTGTTATCCTTAAACCTCGCGGGAGCCTCAAGGAGAGCCTTCTGCTCACCGCAGAGGCGGCTGTGGCAGTCTATAAGGCTGTCCTTCGGATTACTGGTATCTCACTTGGAATCAAGTGGGTGAATGACCTCTATTACAATGAGAAGAAGGTCTGCGGCATCCTGACAGAAGCTGTCACAGACTTTGAGAGCGGAGATATTGACTTTGCCGTAGTTGGGATCGGGCTGAATCTGTATGAGGCAGAGGGCGGATATCCGTCTGAGATCAGGAATGTCGCCGGAGCCCTGTATGAGAACCGGGAAGCGGCAGCAGGACTGGATCGTAACCGTCTTGCCGCTGAGATCATCAATGCCCTTCTGGAAGAGACAAGAGAGCTGCGTTTACCTCCTGAATATATCCAGCAGAATCTTGTCCCGGGAAGGGAGATCCAGATCGTGGACGGGCAGGATATCCGTAAGGCGAAGGCACTGGAGATCTGTCCGGACGGAAGGCTCAAAGTACAGGAGTCTGACGGCTCTTTGTCTATTTTAGCCTATGGAGAGGTCTCACTTATAATATGAAGTTATATTTAATATAATTGTGCAAAGTGTATAGGATCGGCTGATCTTTTTGGACAAAATGGGGAGAATGGATATTGACTTTTTTTTGACAAAGCGTAAAATAAAGGCATCAAATGACAGACCGGTATGACCAATATGTTGGTTCGGTCGGAGAAAAGGAGGGAGAAAGACGGGGAATTTATCAGCCACATTGGCAGAAGAGCTTGAGAGCAAGACATTGTTTACGATACCAGTGTTCGGCGGAATACCGATTGCAGAGAGCGTCGCGGTTACCTGGGTCATTATGGCCATTCTGGTAATACTTTCTCTGATACTGGTTCGAAATCTTAAAGTCGAGAATCCAGGCAAAAAACAGCTTCTTCTGGAATCAGGAGTAAGTTTCCTTCAGGATTTCTTTGTGGGAATTCTGGGAGAAGAGGGAAAACGGTATGTCCCTTATCTGATGTCAACCGTAATTTTCATTGGAATAGCCAATATAGCAGGTGTGTTTGGGTTTACACCACCGACAAAGGACATGAATGTTACCATAGCATTGTCGCTTATGAGCATTATTCTGATCGAATATGCAGGATTTCATAAGAGAGGACTTAAGGGATTCCTTAAGAGCTTTGCAGAGCCTGTGCCGATCATGCTTCCGATCAATATTCTGGAGCTTGCGATCAGACCAACATCTCTGTGTATGCGATTATTTGGTAATGTTCTGGGAAGCTTTGTTGTAATGAAATTGCTTGAATTTATATGTCCGGCAATTCTTCCCATACCGTTCAGCCTGTATTTTGATTTCTTTGACGGATTCATACAGGCTTATGTATTTGTATTTTTAACATCCTTGTTCATCAAGGAAGCAATCGAGTAAGACAAAAGAAAATTGGATATCTATTCAGGAGGAAAAAAGTATGTCAACATTAGTAGCAATCGGAGCAGCTATCGCAGTTCTTACAGGTATTGGAGCAGGTATTGGTATTGGTATCGCAACTTCCAAGGCAGTTGAAGCTATCGCAAGACAGCCGGAAGCAGAGAGCAAGATCAGTAAGAACCTGCTGTTAGGATGTGCCCTTGCCGAGGCAACAGCTATTTACGGTTTCGTAATCGGACTTCTGATCATCATCATGCTGGGCTAATGATAAAGAACCGAAAAATACAGAGAGGCAGGTGGACCAGGTGATAAAAATTGACATCAACCTTGTCTTTACGATCATCAACCTGTTAGTTCTTTATTTATTGATGAAGAAGTTTTTATTCGGACCGATCATCAAAGTGATGGACGTAAGAAAGGCTATGATCGATCAGCAGTTTGCAGGAGCAAAGGAGCAGGAGGATCAGGCGAAGGCACTTAAAGAACAGTATGAGGGTGCATTGAAATCCGCCAGAGAAGAATCCTTCCAGATTATGGAACAGGCCAGAAAAGAGGCCAAAGCACAGGCAGACAAAACTGTGGAAGATACACAGGCAAAGGTATCTGCAATGCTTGCCAAAGCGCAGGAGGACATCAACACAGAGCGCGAGAATGCTATGCGTCAGATGAAAGATGATGTTGCCTCTCTTGCTATGGAAGCTGCCGGTAAAATTATTGGTAAAAACAGTGGAGCAGACCAGGATTTATCCTTGTATGACCAATTTATAGAAAAAGCAGGTGATCCAGATGACAGTGACCGCCGTTAATTATGCAAAAACTCTGTATGACCTTTCTGTTTCCAGAAAGGTCATACAGAATACAAAAGAAATATTTCGGAAGGTTCCTGAACTCGCACAGAGTCTGAAGAACCCATTGGTACCATTTGAGATCAAGGAAAAAGTGATCGACAGAGTGATCCCTGAGGAAATGAAGAGTTTCATCAAGGTCGTCTGCAAGCATCACAGAATTGATCTGATCGAGGAAATTTTTGAAGATTACGAAGAACTGTGCCGACAGCATGAGAAGACCATACACGCAGTCATGCGTTATGTAACAGCACCGAAGGATGCACAGCTTGATGGTATCAGAGCATTTTTATGCCGGGAATTTGGGGCGCAGAAAGCCGAAATAGAAATGATAGAAGATAAAAGCCTGATCGGAGGATTTGTCCTTCTGGCAGGCGGAAGCGAATATGACTGGAGCCTGCGGGGACGTTACCGCAAGCTGGAACAGAAATTGACCCGGAGGTGAACACGTTGAGTGCAATCAATCCAGATGAGATTATTTCCATTCTGAAAGAAGAAATAGAGAATTATGATGAAATCAGCCAGAACCAGGAAGTAGGAACGGTCATTTCCGTAGGAGATGGAATTGCAACTGTTTATGGAATTGATCACGCTATGTATGGCGAGGTTGTAGTATTTGAAAACGGACTCAAGGGAATGGTTCAGGATATCCGTACAAACAGCATGGGATGTATTCTGTTTGGTAAGGATACCGGAATCAAGGAGGGAACCAAAGTAACCAGAACTGGTAAACAGGCAGGTATACCTGTAGGTGATGGTTTCGTTGGACGAATCGTCAATGCTCTTGGAGCCCCGATTGACGGAAAAGGTGATATCAAAGAACAGGATTATCGCCCGGTAGAGAATCCGGCACCTGGAATTATTGACCGTAAATCCGTAAATGTACCGCTGGAAACAGGAATCCTTTCACTTGATTCCATGTTCCCAATCGGACGAGGACAGCGAGAACTTATCATTGGTGACAGACAGACCGGTAAGACTTCCCTTGCAATCGATACCATCCTGAACCAGAAGGGTAAGGATGTGATTTGTATTTATGTGGCAATCGGTCAGAAGGCATCTACGGTAGCCAAAGTTGTATCCAACCTTGAGAAATATGGAGCTATGGAATATACCACAGTATTTTCTTCAACAGCAAGCGACTGTGCGCCGCTTCAGTACATTGCTCCTTATGCAGGAACAGCACTTGCAGAGTACTTTATGTACAAAGGCAAGGATGTCCTGATCGTATACGATGATCTGAGCAAACATGCAGTTGCATATCGTGCACTGTCACTGCTTCTGGAGCGTTCTCCGGGACGTGAAGCATATCCTGGTGACGTATTCTACCTTCATTCCAGACTTCTGGAGCGTTCCAGCCGTCTGAGTGATAAGCTGGGCGGAGGTTCCATTACAGCACTTCCGATCATCGAGACACAGGCAGGAGATGTATCCGCATACATTCCTACCAACGTAATTTCCATCACAGACGGACAGATCTTCCTCGAGAGTGACCTGTTCTTCTCAGGTATGAGACCGGCGGTCAACGTAGGTCTTTCCGTATCCCGAGTTGGTGGTGCAGCGCAGACCAAGGCAATGAAGAAAGCATCCGGAAGTATCCGTATCGACCTGGCACAGTACCGTGAGATGGAAGTATTCACCCAGTTCAGTTCCGATCTGGATGATGCGACCAAAGCACAGCTTGCTTATGGCGGATGCCTGATGGAACTTCTGAAACAGCCGTTGTGTAATCCACTTTCTCTCCACCAGCAGGTTATCACACTGTGGACAGCGACCCACAAGAAGCTGGTTCATGTGGATAAGAAGGCTGTGAAGAAATATCAGATGGATATGCTCGAATACTTCGACAACGTATATCCTGAAATCGGCAAAGAAATCGATGAGAGCAAAGTCTTAAGCGATGAACTCGGAGAAAAAATCCTTCAGGTTGCAGATGAATTCAAGGATCGTGCAGCCGCAAAATAAAGCAGAGATTGCATAGGAGGAACTTATGGCAAATGCAAGAGAAATAAAAAGCAGGATAAGCAGTGTCCAGGACACAATGAAGATTACCAATGCCATGTATATGATTTCCTCTTCCAAGATGAAAAAAGCCAAGAAGATACTGTCTGATACAGAGCCTTACTTCTATAATATGCAGGGGGCGATTGCCAGAATTCTTCGTCATGTTCCGGATATCCAGCATCCGTTCTTCAGCGTGCGTCATCTGATCCCACAGGAAGAACGTAAGATAGCGACCATAGTGGTAACCGGTGACAAGGGTATGGCAGGTGCTTATAACCATAACATCACCAGAATGACAGAAGAATTTATAGCATCTACACCTGGATATCATAAGCTGTATGTTCTTGGTATGGTCGGTCGTCAGTATTTTGGCAAGAAAGATGTGGACATGGATGGAAGCTTCCACTATACCGTACAGAAGCCGACCATGCATCGTGCAAGATTGATCAGTGAGGAAGTTGTAAGAAGCTTTCTGGAAAGAGAAGTGGATGAGGTGCATATCATCTATACACAGATGCAGAATGCAGTTGTGATGGAGCCGGTAAATATGCAGCTTCTTCCTTTAAAGAAAACGAACTTTTCGCCACTTGAGGTTCCGGTGGGCGTTCATCAGGAGGAGATAGAGATGTTTCCTTCAACAGACGGCGTACTGGACATTATGATTCCTAATTATCTGACAGGTGTGATTTATGGCTGTCTTGTAGAAGCATATGCAAGTGAGAACAATGCGAGAATGACAGCCATGCAGTCTTCTACAGACAGTGCAAAGAAAATGCTACAGGATCTTTCAATTCAGTATAACCGTGCACGTCAGGCAGCGATCACACAGGAGATCACAGAAGTTTGCAGTGGTGCGAAGGCCCAGAAAAGGAAGGGACGATAATGAGTAAAGGTAAGATTGTACAGGTCATGGGACCTGTTGTAGATGTTGTTTTTGAGAATGGCGATCTTCCGGATATCAAGGACGCCCTTGAAGTCGAAAACAATGGTAAGAAATGCGTTATGGAAGTTTCTCAGCATCTGGGAAATGATGTGGTTCGCTGCATTATGCTGAGTGCCAGTGAGGGACTTCAGAGAGACAGAGAAGTAGTTGCCACAGGAAGTGGAATCAAGGTTCCGGTAGGAGACTGCACTCTTGGCAGACTTTTTAATGTTCTTGGAGAGACAGTTGACGGTGGAGAAGCTCTGGATGATGCAGAGCGTTGGGTGATTCACAGAGATCCGCCAAGCTTCGAAGATCAGAAACCGGCCGTAGAGATCCTGGAGACAGGTATCAAGGTCATCGACCTTCTTGCTCCTTATGCAAAGGGTGGTAAGATCGGTCTGTTCGGTGGTGCCGGTGTTGGTAAAACCGTTCTGATCCAGGAACTTATCCAGAATATCGCTACAGAGCATGGTGGATATTCTATTTTTACAGGTGTCGGAGAACGTTCCCGTGAAGGTAACGACCTCTGGTCAGAAATGAAGGAATCCGGTGTTCTTGAGAAAACAGCCTTAGTGTTCGGACAGATGAATGAGCCACCGGGATCCCGTATGCGTGTTGCGGAAACAGGTCTTACAATGGCTGAATATTTCCGTGATACAGAGCACAGAGATGTACTTTTGTTTATTGATAATATTTTCCGTTTTGTACAGGCCGGTTCTGAGGTATCTGCACTTCTCGGACGTATGCCGTCTGCCGTAGGTTATCAGCCTACACTGGCAACTGAGATGGGTGAACTTCAGGAGCGTATCGCTTCTACAACTTCTGGTTCTGTAACTTCTGTACAAGCCGTATATGTACCTGCCGATGACCTGACTGACCCGGCTCCGGCAACAACGTTTGCACATCTGGATGCGACTACAGTACTTTCCCGTAAGATCGTAGAGCAGGGTATTTACCCGGCTGTTGATCCGCTGGAATCTACTTCCCGTATTCTGGAAGCTGATGTAGTAGGCGAGGAGCATTATGAAGTTGCACGTAGAGTACAGGAAATCCTTCAGAAATACAAAGAACTCCAGGACATCATTGCGATCCTTGGTATGGAAGAACTTTCCGATGAGGATAAGAATACGGTATTCCGTGCAAGAAAGATCCAGAAATTCCTGTCCCAGCCATTCCATGTAGCTGAGAACTTTACAGGTATTCCTGGTAAATATGTTCCGCTCAAAGAAACAATCCGTGGATTCAAGATGATCATTGATGGTGAGATGGATCAGTATCCGGAAAATGCGTTCTTCAACGTAGGAACCATTGACGAAGTAATCGAAAAAGCCAAAACTTTATCAGAAGAATAAGGGGTGAGGCTTATGGAAAGTACATTCGGACTTGAAATTTATGCTGCCAACAGACAGTTTTTTGCAGGAAGAGCCAAATCATTGATCATCCCGGCCGAGGATGGACAGAAGGAATTTCTGGCACATCATGCCAATATGATCTGTGCGATCGTTCCGGGTGAGATGCGCTTTGAGGATTCTGAAGGGAACTGGCTGACAGTTGCAGTAAGCTCAGGTTTTGTTGAGATGATCAACAACCGTGCAAAGCTGTTCTGCCTGACTGTGGAACGTCCGGAAGAAATTGATATCCGCAGAGCAGAAGAGGCAAGAGACCGTGCGGAAGAGCAGCTGCGTCAGAAACAGAGCATTGTGGAATATCACAGAAGCCAGGCTGCACTCGCAAGAGCGATGACAAGACTTCGTGTCAGCAAAAATATATAAAAGTAACTGCTAAGACATGAACCGGTTACGGGATGTGAACAGAGAACAGTTACAAATCAAAGTCAGCAAAACAGGACTGCGATTCAGAAATGAATGCGGTTCTGTTTTTTTGGATTTCAGGGAAATCTGAAGAACTTGTTTCATGTTTTCAGGAGAGGTTGCTGAAAAAACGTCTGTTTTTTCCTACAGGATGATAATTGTAAAGAAAATGCTGCTGTGCTATAATTGTCACATTACTTATAACTGCAGAGTCACTCTGCGTGATAAGAATTCATATTGCTGTTGATGAATGAACAGTAATGATCTACCGCGAAAAAGATTGGAAATGTTTTGAACTCGTTGTCTGAAGTGGAAAAACTGTAAGGAGACAGAACAGTTACAATAAACTATCGTAACCAGACAACAGAGTATAAGAAAGGTTAATTTAAGAAATATGGCAAGTATCAAAGATGTGGCACAGAAGGCCGGAGTAGGGGTCGGTACTGTGTCCAGAGTAATAAATGGCAGTGGCTATGTTGCTGCTGATACCCGCAAAAAAATTGAACAGGCGATCAGCGATCTGGAATATACACCAAATGAACTGGCAAGAAATCTGTTTCGTAACAGAACCGGTATCATAGGTGTCCTGATCCCTGATCTGGATCATCCGTTTTTCTCGGCATTTACGCGGGAAACGGAGGTAGCTCTCTACAAGAGAGGCTACAAGGCGATGATCTGCAACACAGTAGGGAGCAGCAACAGAGAACGTGATTATCTGAATATGCTTGACCGTAATATGGTGGATGGGATCATTACCGGTGCACATACACTGCACTGGAAGGAATATGTAAACCGGAAGCGTACAATTGTCGCACTGGACCAGGATTTCGGTCCGGAAATCCCTATGGTAGGGTCTGACCATGCTTATGGTGGTAAGCTGGCAGCAGAGATCATGCTGAAAAATAACTGTAAGAGGGTCGTCCACATCACTGGTATTGCTCCGAATGTAGCGGCAAATGACAGACATATCATATTTGAAGAGACGTTGAAAAAGCATGGAGTGGAAGTCCTGGATCTGACCATGGAATGGAATCTGTTTGATCACCAGTCTTACTGGGATGCAGCAGCCGAGGCATTAGAGAAATATCCGGATGCGGATGGTATATTTGCGGCTGACCAGCCGGCGCTCTGCTATATGCATCTTGCCCTCAAGGCAGGGAAAAGAGTCCCGGAGGATCTCAAGGTGATCACTTATGATGGCATGGATGTCAGCAGAATCTGCTATCCGGAGGTAACGGCTATTTGTCAGAATGTGAAATTTTTGGCAGAAACCTGTGCCAAAAGTGTCATAAATCTGATAGAAGACAAGGAACCCGTTCCACACAGACAGATTTTATCCGTGGAATTAAGGCAGGGACAAAGCACATACCCAGTTGAAATTAACGATGAATTATAAAAAATAAAAATAAAATACAGAATATACGACATAAAAAGTAAATTACAAGCAAATTATAGTAAAATATTCTGATAATAATTCGAAACATGCAGAGTCTGCAAGCGGCTTTGCATGTTTTTTATATTACAGATAATTTGTGTTAAAAAAATAACGCATACAGATATGCAATATGCACAAAAATGAATATATAAAATTATAAAAATGCACGGAATTGTGCTTGGAAGCGGTTTTTTAGTTAAAATCTGTTGACAAATGTACCTCATGGAAGTATGATAAAGACACGATATGGAACGGATTCCATATAAAACTTCTCGAACATAATAATGAGAATCGGCTGTTTGAGAATATGGAACGGGTTCTATAATATTTCCTTTCGCGCGGTGGAAATAAACATTAAAGGAGGATTAAGAAATGAAAAAAACCATTAGTCTGGCAATGGCAGCAGCACTTGCAGTTTCAGGAGCAGTAACGACTGTACCGGTATTTGCAGATGACGTAACAAATATCACCATCTGGAGTCCAACAGACAGAGAATCAATTGAAGCATGGTGGAAAGAAAAAATTTCCGAATGGAACGAAGAACATCCTGAGATTCAGGTAAGTCGTGAAGCAATTGACCGTTCTGACTCTTACGCTTACGACAACAAGATCGCTACAGCAGTTACATCCAACGATCTTCCGGATATCTTCTATGTAGACGGACCGCAGGTTTCCTATTATGCAGCTAATGGAATCACAGTTCCGCTGGATGACTATTTTACAGATGAAGACAAAGCAGATTTCGTAAATTCTTCAATGACGCAGAATACATATGATGGCAAATTATATGCTGTAGGTGCAACAGAGTCATCCGTAGCATTCTACTACAACAAAGATTACCTCAAAGAATGTGGTGTAGATACAGATGATCTGGATTCCCGTACACTCGAAAATCCTCTGACAACAGATGAAGTTGCTGAGATTGCTGAAAAATGTACAACAGATGATTATGTAGGAACACACATCATCATGGACCACGGCGAAGGACTTCCATATGCTCTTGAACCGCTGTATCTTTCTGCTGGAAAAGATTATATCAGCGAAGATGGAAAAGAAGCCGATGGATATGTGAACAGTGAAGAAGCAGTAAACACAACAGCATGGCTTGCAGATCTGATCGCTAAAGGATATGCAAACGTTGAACCGATCACAGATGAATTCCTCAATGGTGCATGTGCAACAATGATCGGTGGTTCATGGGAAATCGCAACACTTGAACAGAATGCTGATTTTGACTGGGGGGTAACTTATTATCCGGTTAATGCTGAAACTAAAAAAGCAGTTTCCCCATGTGGTGACTGGGCAGCAGCAATCTCCAAAGACTGCGAGAACGCAGATGCAGCAGGTGAATTCCTGGCATGGCTGATGAATACTGATAACGTAGCATCTTATGCAGCAGCAATTGCAAAACCTGCAACACGTTCTTCTGCTTATGAAACAGAAGCAATGGCTGACTATAAAGAAGGTGCAAGAGCTCTTATTGTAGATCAGCTTGAAAACACAGCAGTTCCGCGTCCTAGAACACCATCCTATGCTACATTCTCATCTGCATACGCAGAAGCAATGACAAACATTTTCTCCGATGCAGCAAGTAATGAAGAAGTAGATACAGATTATGTTCAGTCCGAGCTTGATACAGTAGTTGACACATTTACAGAAGACTACGAAACATATTACGCTGAATAAGAAAACAAATAAATGAAAACGAAGCCGCATCGGCAAAAAAGCGGTGCGGCTTCGCTTTTTCTGGATAAGAAAAAGGGGGAAAGGCAATGGCAAAGGCAGAAAAAAAGAAGCTTTCCGGCCGTAAACGTGATGAAAGAGTGGCTGCATATATCTTTGTAGCACCGGCAGTGATTCTTCTGATTGCATTTCTTGTTGTACCTATGATCTATACCGTATATTTTTCAGGATTTAAATATCAGATCATGAGACCTGATGCCATGAAATTTATTGGTTTAGAAAACTATCAGAAGCTTTTCAGTGACAAAAACTTCTGGCTTGCATTAAAAAATACAGTGTACTTTACTGTAATTGTTGTTCCGTGTCAGTGTGTACTCGCACTCGCACTTGCACTTCTGGTTTCAAAGAAGTTCCGTGGAGTGGCTGTTTTCCGTACCATGTACTTTGCACCACAGCTTACTTCTATGGTAGTTATCTCCGTACTGTGGTCCGTACTTTACAATGCAAACCCGAACACAGGTCTTATCAACTCCATTCTGGTATCTCTGGGAATGAGCCCGATCAAGTTCCTGAGTGATGCAAGCACAGCGATGAATTCTATCATCTTTATGTCTGCATGGCAGGGCGCCGGTTATCAGATGATGATCTTCCTGGCAGGTCTTCAGGGAATCCCGAGAGACCAGTACGAAGCAGCATCCGTAGACGGTGCTACAAAATTTAAACAGTTCCTTTATATCACTATTCCTGGGCTGAAGGGAACAATTAAATATGTAATCATGATCACTATGATCCAGGCAATGAAACTCTTTACACAGCCATATATCATGACACAGGGTGGACCGAAAAACTCCACAAAGACTCTTGTATACTATATTTATACACAGGGCTTCCAGAAGGGTAACTTTGGCTATGCCTGCTCGATCGCGGCTGTATTCTTTGTAATCGTAGTATGTATGTCTATGGCTATGAAGAAAGTAACTGCGGCAACAGACTGAGAAAGGAGGATATAAATATGAAAAAATCAATGAGGTTTTCTAATGCATTTGGAAAATTTATGTTCTATTTTGGAAATATTATCATCGGTATCATCTTTGTATCTCCTCTGATCTGGATGATTTCCGCATCACTGAAGCCAGAGGCTAAGATTTTTGCAAATATGGATTCACTGACTACTTTTTTACCAGTTCAGGCATCCTTAAGTAACTATGCAGAGGTATTTTCACGATTGAATATGCCACTGGTATTTAAGAATACACTTCTGTATATTGCATTGATCCTGGTTCTTGATCTTCTTGTAAACTCCATGTGCGGTTATGCACTGGCTAAATTTGAGTTCAAAGGTAAAGGTGCAGTTCTGAATCTCGTAATTGCACTGATGGTATTGCCGATGGAAGCTATCATGCTCCCGCTTTATATTGAAATGTCTCAGCTTGGCTGGGTCAATACACTGGCAGCACTTGTTATTCCTTTTGTTGCGAAATGTTTCTCTATTTATATGTTCCGGCAGTTCTTCTGTGATGTTCCGGATGACCTGATTGAAGCAGCGGCAATTGATGGCTGCAGTCCGATCAGAACCTTTTTCCAGATTGTAATGCCAATTTCCAAAACGGTGTATGCTACAGTATTTATTCTTGATTTCGTAGCACACTGGAACGACTTTATGTGGCCATTCCTCGTTATGACAGGTGAGGATAAACGTACGATCCAGCTTGCAGTTCAGTCATTTTTTGGTACCCAGCCGGTGCACTACAGTGCCATCATGGCAGCCCTGGTTGTCTCTGCGATCCCGATGATCATTATGTTTATCTTCATGCAGAAATACTATGTAGAAGGTATTGCATCTTCTGGTATCAAAGGCTAAAATCTTACTCGGATCAGAAACAGGAAACCAAGATGTCAGGTTTTTTTGTTGCCATGTAAAACACATCGTGGGATACTATCTGTAAACCGTTAGAATATTACAACAAGGAGAACGAATGTATGATTAGTGAGAAATTACAGAAGGCCAGAGAATTTGAACAGGAACAGTTGAGCAAAATTTCTCCGGAAGAGCGTCCTTCTTTTCATGTGACTGGTGGCACAGGCTGGATCAATGATCCAAATGGATTTTCCTATTACAATGGAGAATACCATCTGTTTTATCAGTACCATCCATATTCCAATGAATGGGGTCCGATGCACTGGGGACATCTCAGCAGCAAAGATATGCTTGTATGGAAAAGGCTTCCGGTAGTTATGGCACCGGAAGAATCCTATGATAACTTTGGATGCTTTTCAGGAAGTGCTCTGGAGCTTTCTGATGGACGTCATCTTCTGATGTATACCGGAGTTGGATATGTAGGCGATACCCCGATGGCAAACGGAGAACTTCCGACTCACCAGACACAGTGTATGGCTGTTGGCGATGGCGTTAATTATGAGAAATACGAGAACAACCCGGTCATCACCGGAGACGATATCCCGGAAGGCGGAAGCAAAGTAGATTTCCGTGACCCGAAGATCTGGAAAGAAGACGATGGTTATTTCTATGCTGTTATCTCCAATATGACAGACGATGGAAACAGCCGTATCCTCCTTTACAGAAGCCCCGATGGTTTCAAATGGGAATATGTCACCGTTCTGGATCACAGCGATGCAAAACTTGGCAAGATGTGGGAATGCCCGGACTTCTACGAAGTTGACGGCAAACACGTTCTTGTAGTAAGTCCGATGGCAATGCTTCCGGAAGGACTGAAATTCCACGTAGGTCACAGCGTTATCTACCTGACAGGAACCTACGACAAAGAAACACACAAATTTGTAAGAGAAGATGTACAGCCGCTCGACAGTGGAATCGATTTCTATGCTCCACAGAGCATGCTCACACCAGACGGCCGCCGTGTAATGATCGCATGGATGCAGGCATGGCCGAACTCCAAGTTCGTTCCGGACGGAGCGAAATACTTCGGACAGATGACTGTTCCGAGAGAGATCAACTACCGCAATGGCAGACTGATCCAGCAGCCGGTAAGAGAGATCGAGAACTATCGTGGAGAGCTGGTTCAGCACCACAACGTTGAAATCTCAGAAGAAACCGCACTGGACGGAATCAAAGGCCGCGTTCTTGATATGACCGTGAAACTCAAAGTGACCGATGATTTCAGTAAGTTTGCGATCAAACTTGCAGCAGACGATACATATTCTTCTTATATTACCTATGATCCGGCAAAAGAAGTTCTGAACATCGACAGAAGCAGAAGCGGATATCTCTACGACATCCTCCACACCAGAGATATTCAGGTGAAACCGGTAGATGGAGAAGTGACATTACGAATCCTCATGGATAAATTCAGTGTTGAGATCTTCATCAATGATGGAAGCCAGACTGCTACAATGGTCCTGTTTACTCCGCAGGAAGCAGATCAGATCACTTTTTCAGCAGAAGGAAAAGCAGAGATCAGTATTGACAAGTATAACCTTGTTTTCTGATACAACCTCCAAAGAAAGGCAGGCGTAAGCATTTAGCTGCGCCTGTCTTTTTTCTGTTCAGAAAGGCAAAGCTGTGCTATACTAAAGGGCAGAAAAACAGATTTTTTACTGACTTAAATTTACAGAAAGAAGGTTCGGCAGCATGAGTGAAACAAGAAAACTGTATTACGAAGATGTATATATAAAAGAATTTACCGCAAAAGTTCTCGAGTGCAGAGAAGCTGGTAAAGGATATGAGATCGTTCTGGATCAGACCGCTTTTTATCCGGAGGGCGGTGGACAGCCGTGTGATCTTGGAACACTGAATGAGATCGCAGTGACAGATGTCCAGGAAAAAGACGGCGAGATTGTTCATCATACAGAGGTGGCTCTGGAGGTCGGAAGTGAAGTAACTGGAAAGATCGACTGGGAGAGAAGATTTGACCTGATGCAGCAGCATTCCGGTGAACATATCGTCAGCGGTCTGGTGCATGAAGCATACGGATATGATAATGTAGGATTCCATATGAGCAGTGATGTGATCACAGTGGATCTGAGCGGCGTTCTCACCGAGGCACAGCTTGCTGAGATCGAGGCAAAGACAAACCAGAAAATCTGGGAAAATACTCCGGTAGAGATCTTTTATCCACCGAAAGAAGAACTGGAGAAACTTTCTTACCGAAGCAAAAAAGAACTGACAGGACAGGTGCGTCTCGTGCGTTTCCCTGGTTCCGACCTCTGTGCATGCTGTGGAACACACGTTACCCACACAGGCGAGATCGGTGCGGTTAAGATCCTTACTGTCGAAAACTTCCACGAAGGAATCCGTCTGACCATGATCTGCGGAAAACGTGTCATGGATTACCTGAATATGGTCAACGAGCAGAATCATCAGATTTCCATGAAACTTTCTGCAAAAACAGGCGAGACAGCGGCTGCAGTAGCGCGCCTTCAGGACGAAAACTTCCGTCTCAAAGGAAAAGTCAGCCACATGGTTGATGAACTCTGCGCGACAGAGGCAGAGAGATGGGCAGATTCCGGAAGCGTTCTTCTGTTCCACGAAGGACTGGAGGCAGATCAGGTCCGCAGGATGGCAGATGCAGTGATGCAGAAATGCTCCGGCTGCTGTGCAGTATTTTCAAAGAGTGAAGATGGCAGTTATAAATATGCAATGGGAGAGCAGAACGGAGATCTACGTCAGTTCACAAAAGAAATGAACGCTGCCCTGAACGGCCGCGGCGGCGGCAAGCCGTTCTTTGTGCAGGGTTCTGTCAAAGCTTCTGAAGAAGAAATCCGCAGTTTTTTCCAGCAGTAAAAGACGGAGAGGTACGGGACAATGTTTGGTGAATGTCATGCACATATGCTGATGGATGGTGTCAATTACCGCGAGGCTGTAGCGCGGCACAGAGATGCTGTCTGCGAAGAGAAGGTCAGAGAATTTTTTGAAGCGTATCAGAGGGCTGGAGTTTCTTTTATCCGGGATGGCGGTGATAATGCAGGAGTCTCAAAGAGGGCATCTGAGATTGCCGGAGAATACGGGATCGACTATCGGACACCGGTTTTTGCTGTCCATAAAGAAGGACATTATGGCAGGATCGTCGGACGCAGTTTCAGCAATATGAAGGAATTTCACCAGAGAGTGCAGGAAGCGGCTGCAGAAGGTGCTGATTTTATCAAGATCATGACGACCGGGCTTCTGGATTTCAATAATCATGGAGCGGTCACAGGAACACCTCTCGACAGAGACGAAGTCCGGGAAATGGTACATATTGCACACGAAGAAGGTTTTGCAGTGATGAGCCATACAAATGGAATTTATGGTGTACAGGCGGCGGTCGAGGCAGGTGTGGACAGCCTGGAGCATGGCAACTACATGGATGAAGAGACGCTTTCCATGCTTGCAGACAGTCATACCGTATGGGTTCCGACGCTTGTCACAGTCAGGAATCTTCTGGGCTGTGGAAGGTACGAAGATGAAGTCCTGCTTCCGATCATCCGTCAGGCAGAGACTATGGTCAGGACTGCTTTTCGCAAAAAAATCAAAGTCGCCCTCGGCAGCGATGCAGGGGCGTACTGTGTACCTCATGGGAAAGGAATCTGTCAGGAATATCAGTCTTTCCAGGAGATCCTGGGAGATTCTGACGAAGTCCGGGAATGGTTGGAAAACGGAGAAAAGATCATCCGGCAAAAATTCAGACGAAGTTAAGATCATAGAAATAAAAAATGCCATAATTCTCAGAAAGATGATGATTCTGAGGGTTATGGCATTTTTGTGTGCAGTATATATTTGTGGATCACGTATATAAATCTTCAATCTTGATCGCGGAGACAATATTGGAATTCCGGGATTCCGCCGGATTGAATGTGATCTTTACGGAACTTCCACTTAAGAGCCCGCCCGTGGAGGAATTGGAGGCGTTTTCTATGCTGCAGGTCACATACATATTGTCGTAGGTCAGAAGTGTGAGTGTGTTGGAGGTGGAGGCGGTAATGTCTCCGGATACGGTAAAGGAGATACCGTGGTCGCTGAGTGATTCCGGAACTTCACCGGTAATGCCGAGAATCGAGATTCCTGCTGTAGAAACTCCATCAAACTCACCGGTGTAGGTAACTGTCACATGAGAACCAGAGGAAAGTCCACCACTGAAATAACAGGGGATTGCAGACATATTAAGGTTCAGAAGGTTATCCGTGTTTTCAACAGAGACCTGCAGAATATTAGTCTGGATTCCCTGAATCACGGCACGCATCTGTCGTTCCTTTTCCTGATCTTTATTTTTGGAAGGAGCGGGTGTTGGCGTTGGCTCGGGAACTTTGAGAGGATCAATGTCAGATACACTGAAAACTTTCGTATGGAAGCCATATAAATGGGAAGGATTTTCCGGATCAGGTGTGTCCATTTCACCCTTGAAATGGATGTAGACCCATTTGCCTGCTTTGATTCCGTTCTGATAATACTGTTCGGTTCCGGTGATCGGGAAGGTTGCGGTCTTGCCGCCTTTTGACTTGATGGTGATGGAGTTGGTGGTGAGTTCCTGAACCTGTCCATGGGTGGTTCTTTCTTTGAGGGAATCCATATCGTGATAATCATCGACAACTTTCAGAGTACGGACGGTAGAAGTGTCAGTGCCGGAAAGCTGCCCTTCATAGATTACGCTGATGGAATCTCCCCGTACCATGCCGTCCACGGATTCCAGCGTAGCCTGAGAAACATCGAAGGTGTAATCCTGGGAAGAACTGGTAAGAGTCAGCTTGTTTCCGGTAAAAGTCTGAAGTGTTCCCTGAATTTCATCCATATAGACGCGGGTGCTGTCCGGGTGGATATCCTGCGGTGTTTCTTCTCTGGAAGGTGAAACAGACTCGACAACATTCTGCAAACTGCAGCCTGACAAAGAAACCCCAAAAAGACTGCAGATCAACAAAAGAAGCCATTTTTTCATTTTGTTCCTCCCTGTGGCTGAACACGGAACCAGTATGTGTAGGAATCCGTAAAACCAAGTGAAGCGTAAAGTCTCTTGGCAGGAGAGTTTCCCTTGACGACCTGCAGATAGGCATTCTGTGCGCCCTTGGTCATGCCTTCTTTGAGAAGAGAAGTGCAGATCTGGCGGGCGAAGCCCTGTCCGCGGTATTTTTCTTTGACGTGGATCGCATAAATCCCAATATAATCACGGTCCAGAATGCCGAGACCGGTAGCGATGATCTTGCCGTTCTTCCAGATGGAAGCGCAGACGGTTTCCTTCGGGATCGCACGGTACATGGAAGGAACGACGGCACGGTGGATCGGATTTGTCATTCCCTTGAGGTCAAACAGGCTGGTGATCCAGATATCCGGGATTTCGTCTGTGAGGGTGACATCCGGGCAGTCGGCACTGAGTTCGGCATTTTCAAGGTGGAGTGTCATGACTTCGGTTGTGTGCTGGATCTCGTATCCGCGATTCTCCAGTGTATAGTCAAAATCCGGCGAAACCAGAGGACTGATCTTAAAGATTGCAGGTGATCCCAGACGCTTATAAACGTCCTCACAGTAGGAAACCTTCTCTCTCCATGGAAGGGTAGAAGTTCCAAACTGCTCAACACTGTTCGTTCTGTGTGTATAAAAATAAGAAAAACGGAGGATCCAGCCATCGTACAGTTCCATTTTGTGGGAAGGCCATGCGTTCAATGACATATCCTCGATTTTTTTGATGTTTTTTTCCATAAAAAAAGCCTCCTGTTTCGGGCATCTTCGATAAAATCCAAGATGGATAGACATATTATACAAAAGCCTAAAAAAAACTGCAATAACTCTGAAGCGAAGAGATAAATAAATTTAAGAAAAAAGCGAAATCCGGGAGAATCCTGCTGTCCGGATTTGGCGAACGAATCTTCTTTACAAAGGGCGGAATGCAGGACTATAATAAGACTCACCAGAAATCATCTGGTATTCCTGCCGTCAGTTCTGACGGAACAATCCCATTTTTTTATAATCAAATATCAACAGCGAGGAGGGGTTTTTATTGCAGATGAAATGCTGCTTCTGACGATCGCCGGTGTATCTGTGGTCATGGATCTTTACAAAATGCGTGTAAAAAACAGCTGGATCCTGTGTTCATTTCTTGCCGGAGCAGTAACATGTTTCTGGCAGAAAGGATTTGCCGGTCTGACAAGATTCATACCGGGAATCCTGATGCCGCTGGCGGTCCTTGGATGGATGTTTTATTTTCGGATGCTTGGTCCTGGTGATATCAAGGTATTCTGTGCACTGGGAGGGATTATGGGACCTGTAAAGATCCTGTGGTGTATCTGGTTTTCCTTTCTGTGCGGAGCCGGGATTTCACTTGCCATTCTGCTCTGCAGTGGAGAAATCCGGCAGAGGATGGCGTATCTGGCGGCATATCTTATGGAGTATCTGCAGACAGGCAGCCACAAACCCTATTATCGAAGGGAAAGTACACCGGAAAATATTCATTTCACGGTGCCCATATTTATGAGCGTGATGCTTTATACAGGAGGTCTATATTGAAGAAACAAATTTTTGCAGTCTGTGATCTTGAAGCAGAATATGCCAGAAACTTCATGGAATATCTCAATCGCAAAAACAATCTGCCCTTTGAAGTACAGGCATTTACCAGTGTGCAGAGCCTGATTGCGTATGCAAAAGAAACACATGTGGAACTGCTTCTTATCTCAGCAGATGCCATGTGTGACGAGGTACGGGAACTGGATATCAGCAAAACTGTGATTCTCACGGAAGGAACCAGACCGGAAGAACTGGATACATATGCAGAAGTCTATAAATATCAGTCTTCGGCAGAGATCGTCCGGGAGGTCATGGCGTGCTATGGCGAGGAAAAAACTGTGTTTCCGATGCAGAACCCTGCGTTAAAAAGAAAGACAGAGCTTTTTGGCGTGTATTCTCCATTGGGACGATGTCTTAAGACCTCGTTTGCGTGGACACTGGGACAGATTTTGAGTGAGGAACGAAGTGTTCTTTTTATAAGTCTGGAAGAATATTCCGGTCTGGAGGAACTGATGCAGAAAAAATTCTCCTGTACATTGAGTGACCTGCTTTATTATGTACGTCAGAAAAATCCGGGTGTGATTCTGAAGCTGAACAGTATGGTGCAGAGTGTGGGGCAGCTTGACTTCGTGCCGCCGGTGCAGTCGCCGGAGGATATCCGGGGAACATCCTGGAAGGACTGGGAATATCTTTTGCAGGAACTTATTCTTCATGGAACTTACGAGGTAGTCGTGATCGACATGGGGAATGGAATTGAGGAACTTTTTCAGATGCTTGACCTGTGTAAATTTATTTATATGCCAATCTGTGTGGATCCGGTTTCCAAAAGCAAAATACGACAGTTTGAAAATCTTTTGAATGCAAGAGATTATTCCGAGGTATCTGAGAAAACAGTAAAAATGAAACTTCCGTTCTGTACCGTGGAAAGCGTGAGCGCAGATTATCCGCAGTCGCTGGTGTGGAGCACGCTGGGAGATTATGTGAGAGAACTTCTCGGAAAGGGGCTTTCTTATGAGCAATGACCATTTCCGGAAACTCCGGCAGCTTCTGATGGAGAAACTGGATCTGGCAAGAGAACTGTCAGATCAGGAGATCCTGGAACAGATTGATGATCTGATCCTGAATGGAATGCGGGAATCTGCACTTTCACTCAAAGAGAAGGTACAGCTTCGCCAGGAACTTTTTTATTCGGTGCGTAAACTGGATGTTCTGCAGGAACTGATCGAGGACGATTCCGTGACGGAAATTATGGTGAATGGTCCGGAAAGCATTTTTGTGGAACGTGCAGGGAAACTGAAAAAATGGGAAAAGGGATTTACTTCCAGAGAAAAACTGGAAGATGTGATCCAGCAGATTGTAGGAAGGTGCAACCGTGTGGTCAACGAATCAATGCCTATTGTGGATGCCCGTCTGGAAAACGGAGCCAGAGTAAATGCGGTGATCCGCCCGGTTGCCTTAAACGGTCCGATCCTTACGATCCGAAGGTTCCCGGACACACCGATCACAATGGAGAAACTAATCGCCCTTGGAAGTCTTCCGCGGGAATGTGCAGAGTTTCTGGAGACTCTTGTAAAAGCGAGATATTCCATGGTGATCGGCGGTGGAACCGGCAGCGGGAAGACGACATTTCTGGGGGCATTATCTAACTACATTCCGAAGGATGAGAGGCTGATCACGATTGAAGATAACGCAGAACTCAAGATCCAGGGTGTGCAGAATCTGGTGCGTCTGGAAGCAAAGATGGCAAATGTTGATGGTGGTACTTCGATCACAATACGGGATCTGATCCGGACGGCACTTCGAATGCGCCCTGACAGGATCGTGGTAGGCGAAGTACGAGGCGGCGAGGCAGTTGATATGCTGCAGGCTCTGAATACGGGACATGAGGGCAGTCTGAGCACAGCGCATGCGAATTCGGCAGTTGATATGCTTTCGCGTCTTGAGACAATGACGCTGATGGGTGTAGAGTTACCGCTTGAAGCGATACGCAGGCAGATCGCATCGGGAGTGGACATCCTTATACATCTCGGGCGAATGAGGGATAAGAGTCGTAAAGTACTGGAAATAACAGAAGTTTGTGGATTTGAAGAGCATGAAATAAAGACCAGGACACTTTACCGGTGGCAGGAGGGACGCGGGCTTGTACAGACGGCAGAACTTCTGAACCGGGAGAAGCTGGTCCGGGCAGGGGTGGAACTATGAAGCAGGATTACAGGGAATATCATTTTTCAGGAAAGGAGATCACGAAATATCTGGTACAGAGCATTCTGCTCTGTGGTGCACTGGATTATCTTTTTTACCAGAGCAAATGGTTGATGATACTGGCTATTCCGGCAACAGTGGTGTTTCTGAAAATGCGGAAAAGGCAGCTGATCCGGGAGCGGAAGAAAAATTTGAATTATCAGTTCAAGGATGCGCTGAATGCGCTGAGCGTGGCAGTGCAGGCCGGATACTCTGTAGAAAATGCAGTCTCGGCCTGTGCAGGAGATCTGGAACGGATCTATCCGCAGGACGCAGATATTGTAAAAGAATTCCGGTATATGGAAGGCCAGCTAAAAGTCAGCGTTCCGGTAGAAGCACTGTTTCAGAGTCTGGGTGAGCGCAGCGGTATTGAAGATATGGAGAATTTTGCAGCAGTCTTTTATACAGCCAAGAGAACAGGCGGGGATATGACCAGAATCATTCAGACTTCCGCAAGGATGCTTGGAGACAAGATTGACGTAAAGAAAGAAATAGAGACAACTCTGGCGGCAAAGAAAGCCGAGCAGATGGTCATGAGTCTGATGCCGGCAGGGATCATTATTTATCTGAAACTGACTTCTCCGGGATTTTTGAGTGTTTTGTATGGGAATCCGTTCGGGATCGCTGCGATGACGGTGTGTCTTGGAATTTATGGATTTTCCTACTGGCTTGGACGTAAGATCGTCGATATAGAGGTGTGATATGTGGGTACATCTTGTGATTTTTATCGTTGCGGCAGGAAGCGCCTTTGCCTGGAAAGCCGGATGGCTTAAGCTGGACGGACTGGCAGACAGAGAAAGCGTGCGATGGTTTCTTATTGTGGCAGTTTGTGGAAATCTTGTGGGAATGCTTCTGACACTGACAAGTGGAAGCAGTGAAGTTTACACGAATGGATATCGTCTCGAAAAAGAGTCGACAGGGGCATATACCCAGGAGTTTCAGGTTGCTGTAAACGGCGAAGATACGGAGAAAGTTGAGATTCAGGTGCCGGAGAAAGAGAGTGAGGAATCACCTGCCTCTGAAGAAACAGTAAAAGAAGAAACTCCGGAGGAATCCAGAAAAAAAGAACTCAGGGAAGCTATCGAGAAATATAACGAAGAAAAAGAGGACCCGGATTACTATTATCTGCCGGAAGAATGGAATGGACAGAAGTTAGAATGGCAGAAGCCGGGAGACAATACAGGAACGTTGATCGCTGCGCTGAGCTTCTTTGCTGCTTTTGTGCTTCTGTTGAAGAAGGCAAGGGAAGAACAGGAGGCACTGGCAAAACGTTCGGAACAGCTTCTGATGGACTATCCTCCTCTGCTTCTGAAATTTACACTTCTGATTCAGGCAGGAATGACAGCGAGGCGGGCATTTCAGAAGATGGCAGCAGATTATATGAGAACAAAACCGGCAAAAGGCAGGTTTGCATATGAAGCGATCGTGACAGCCTGCCATGAGATGGACAGCGGCGTGTCAGAACTGGAAGCCTATCGTCGGTTTGGAGAACACTGCGATCTGATGAAGTACAAAACCTTTTCTACGATCCTGATTCAGAACCTTCAGAAAGGAAGCCAGCGCATGGCGGATCTTCTTGAGAAAGAAGCACTGGAAGCCTGGGATGAGCGCAAACGAAAAGCGAGAGTTCTGGGAGAGGCGGCAGCCACGAAACTTCTGGTACCGATGGTCATGATGCTTGTGGTTGTCATGGCAATCATCATGATTCCGGCATTTCTTTCCTTCTACGGGCAGTAAAAATAAGGAATTGCAACAATTCAAAGACAGTATTGGGAGGTATGTATATGAGAGAGTTTATGGAAACAGCAAGAGAGTTTGGAAGAGAAGAAGATGCAGTAGGTGTTGTTGAGATTATTTTGATCCTGGTGGTGTTGATCAGTCTTGTCATTATCTTTAAGGAACAGCTCACAAATCTTGTAAAAGCAATTCTCAGCAAGATCACAAAACAGAGTAATTCTATCTGATCCGGTGGTGTGTTTATGAAGAAAAAAGGCAGCATTACGGTTTTTCTGGCACTGGTACTCAGTGTTCTTTTGTCTCTGGTTGCCACCAGTATCCAGTCGGTGCAGGCGGCTGCGGCGAGGACACAGATCCTGAATGGGCTGGATATTGGACTGTATTCTCTGTTCGGGCAGTATGACCGTTCACTTCTTAAGGATTATGATCTGTTTTTTCTGGACGGGGCGCAGGGTGGAACTGAGCTGGATCTGGCAGCTGTCTATGACAATATGGAATCCTATATGAAGCCTGTATTGAAGCAGAACAGCCAGAAACTTCGGATTAAACAGGGTGGTTTTACCGGATATCGTCTGGCAACAGATCAGAATGGAGAAGTTTTTTATCATCAGGCGGTGTCCTATATGAAGGATACTCTTGGCGGTCAGGGAGTTCAGGCACTTCTGAACCGGCTGAAAGACAGGGAAGAAAAAACGAAACAGGCAGAGACAGATGGAAAGACTGCAGAAAATGGAGGGACGCTGGAAAATTATGATTCGGAGATGAATGGTGCATTTAACAAAAGTCAGGAAGCGGCAGAAGCTGCCAAGAAGGAAGAAGCGAAGGAAGAGGATTTCGGAAGCGGTGAAGGCGGTGGATTTTCGGATGGTGAATCAAATAATGCAAAAAATCCGATCCCGGCAATCCGACGGATCCGAACGATGAGTCTTCTGGATCTGGTCGTTCCGGCATCGAAGGGAATCTCAGAAGTACAGATTTCAACGAAAGATCTGGTATCCAAGCGGAACCTCGAAGTGGGAATGTCCATGCCAGGAAATCCGACAGAAGACTCTTCACAGACTTCTCAGATGCTGTTTCAGAAATATCTGACAGACCGGCTTGGCAATTACCAGAAACCGGCAGCCTCGGGACTTAAGTACCAGCAGGAGTATATCCTTGGCGCAAACGATAATGACAGGGCAAACCTGCGGACAGTCGCGAACCGGCTGCTTCTGATCCGTGAGGGAATCAATGCGGCATGTCTGATGTCGGATGCAGGAAAGCGGGCTCAGATGCATGCACTTGCACTTGCGATCGCGTCTGGATTTCTCGTGCCGCCTGCGGCGGTCATCATCGAAGCAGCACTTCTTCTTTGCTGGTCCTTTGCGGAGAGTGTTCTGGATGTCAGGGAACTGTTTCACGGCGGCAAAGTTCCGCTGGTAAAGAATGCGGCAAACTGGCAGTTATCACTGGAAAATCTTCCGTATCTTCTCGAAAATCTTGACAGTCAGAGGAAGGATGCCGAGAATGGCATGTCCTATGAAGACTATCTTCAGGTGCTGCTTCTGGCACAGTCCAAACAGGAAAAATTACAGCGGGGGATGGATATGATCGAGGTCTGTATCCGTGAATCGAAGGGCAGAGACAGCTTCCGGCTGGACTGCTGCATTGAGGCGATCGAGGCTTCGGTGGATGTTGATGCGAACAGAAACAGAGTATTTACCGTAACAAGACAATACAGTTATATCTGAGGTCAGGGCGGTTCAGCAAAGGGACCGTCCGATACAAAAGGGGTGCAGAAAGATGCTTTTTCAGAAGGATATATATGATGGGTATATAAAAAAGATAGACAGGAAGAAAAAAGAAGTAAATGAAAATAAAAAAGAAAGGAAGCGCTCTTTAAAAAAATCAGTTCTCCAGTTTCCCCCGATAAGCGGAGATTTCCTGAAGCCTTCTGAAAAGGTGTCTTTCTGCACCTTTTTGAGATTCTGCAGGCGTGCAAGCCTCGCGGTGGAGACGGCACTGGTGCTGCCGTTGTTTTTCCTGGGGATGGTTACGATGATCTCCTTTATGGATATTTATCAGATCCAGACACTGCATCTCCAGAAATTGTGTGAAAAGACGAAAGATGCGGGAATGTATGCGTATGTACTGGACGGGAAAGGTCCGGACAAAGTTACTCTGCCGGATGTATATTCCTATACGCCGGTTGGCGGACTGATTCCGCTCTCAAATGTGTGGATGCATAATACCATAACTGTCCATGCATGGACGGGAGCAGAGGAACAGGAAAATTCAGGAAAAACAGAGAAGCAGGAAGAAATGGTGTATGTAACAGAATCCGGTTCTGTATATCACAGAAAACTGGGATGCCGGTATTTGAAAGTGTCGATCCAGCAGGTTGCCGGTTCAGGAATCTCCTCGATGCGGAACAGTTATGGAGAGAAGTATGCAGCGTGTGAATCGTGCAGCCGTGGTCAGAAGCCCGCGGGAAGTGTCTATGTCACTTCGACGGGAAACCGCTATCATAATCAGGAAACATGCAGCGGACTGAAGCGGACGGTGAAACTGGTGAAGCTGTCGCAGGCAGGAAGTATGCATGCGTGCAGCAGTTGCGGATAAGGAGGATGGAGTGAAAGAATTGTGTACGGTGGTTTTTCTGGCGATGAACAGCTGGCTGGATATCAGGAGAAGGGAAATTTCGCTGCTCCTGACTGTGGTCTATGCAGGATGTGGGATCATTTGCAGTATTTTGCAGGGAAGAAAAATTCAGGATGTGCTGATACCGGCAGGGATTGGTATTTTGTTTCTTGCAGCGGGGCTGATAAGCAGGGGTGCGATTGGGGCGGGAGACTGCTGGATCCTGCTGGCACTGGGAGCTTTGCTGGATACGGAAACATATATCCGGATGCTCTGCATTGGATTTTTTCTGGCAGCGTTCTGGTCCGGGATTTTGCTTGTGATCCGCAGGAAAAGCAGGAAGACAGAGATTCCGTTGGTGCCTTTTCTGCTGGCGGGATATATAGGAGGAATTTTGATATGACGGATTTGCGACAGATAAAAAAAGGCAGTTTTACGATCGAGGCAGCATGTGTGATGTCACTGGTCCTGCTGGTTTTGATGGGAGTTTTGTACTTGAGCTTTTTTGTACATAACCGTGCATGGCTGACAGCGGCGGCGTGCGAGTCGGCACTTACCGGAAGTATGGAAGGTGTACGAAAAGACGGACAGCCACAGGAAGCGGCATCTGTCAGGAGCCGGGAACTTGGAAATGTCGGATTTTTTGGAGCTGAGAATCTGACCGGTCAGGTAAATGGCGGTAAGGAGATCAAAGTAACTTATACAGCGGATACAGTGTCTGGATTTGGAGGTCTGAAATGGAAACTTGCAGTGGATGGAAGTTCCAGAGTCGTTCGTCCGGTGGAGTGGATCCGGAAGATCAGGGCTGCTTCTGAAGTAATAGCAGAAATTGGAGGATAAAAATGAGGGCAGAATATAAACGGGATGTAAGTCGTAATTATCTGATCCTGCATGGGGAGAATCCGGTAGATACTGCTTCCTATCAGGTGAGGATGCTGACGGGAAATGCGGTTCCTTCTATATTGAAATGCAGGATCCAGGGGCTGGACGGGAGATTTCTGTTTTATTATGACATTACGTCAAGGCAGTCGCTGGCATCTTTCTATGAGCAGAAGAAACTGAAAGCATCGGATCTGCGTATTATTTTTGGCGGTGTTGTGAAGATCATGGAAGAAATGATGGAATTTCTTCTGAATCCGGATCAGCTGTTGTTATCGCCGGAATATATGTATCTGGATGTGGAAAAACAGAAACTGTATTTCTGTTGTCTGCCAGGAGAAGCAAAGGCAGTCAGCGAGCAGTTCCGGGAGATGACAGAATATTTCCTGCCGAAACTGGACCATGATGATGCGGCAGCTGTGACGATGGGGTATGGAATCTACCGCAAAGCACTGGAAACGGGAGTGCAGCTGGATGCACTCAAAGAGTTTATCTATCAGAGTGGGACAGAAGAACCAGCGGAGAATAAGGAACCGACGAAGCCAGAGGAAAAGATTTCAGAACAAACAGTACTTCGGGAAGAACAAATACCGCTGGATTTTGCAGAGAAACCGCCCGAATGGGAAGAAAAAAGTGAAACCTCGAACAAAACAGGAGGAAAGATTCGCGGAAACTTTGTGTGGATCGGTGGATGCGGTTTTGGGGTGTTCGTGCTGCTTGGAATTCTGGCGGCGTGTTATCTGGGATACCTCCCCGGAGTTCCGATTGAGGCGGTGCTGGCAGCAGCGATCGCGCTTCTGGGTATTGGAGCACTTGGGATGTGGGCAGGTGAGAAAAAGAAGAAAAAGCAGGACGAAACAGCGGAATGGAGAAAGAAAGTCCGCCGGGAATTTACAGATGCCGCAGGGAATACTGAAAAAGCAGAACAGCACAAAAAGTTCCGGGATGAGTACAGAGAAAGACTGCAGTTCGAAGAACCGGAAGAGACAGATTACGGTGAGACAGTCGTTCTTTCCGCAGGAGCAGTCAAGGGACCGTCCAGCCTTGTGAGTAAGGAACCAGGAGAGCTTGCAACGATCTTTCTGGAACGGGACCTGACGATTATCGGCAAAATGGAAAACGCAGCTGATGCAGTGATTCCCAGACCAACCGTAAGCCGGGTTCATGCCAGGATCCGTAAAGATGAGGAAGAATATTTTCTTGCGGATCTGAACTCAAGAAACGGTACTTCTGTAAATGGAAGAATGCTCAGGGCAAATGAAGAATACCAGCTTCAGGACGAAGATGAAGTAGATTTTGCAGAAGCGCGGTATATATTTATAAAATAAGCTGCGGAAGTTTATAAAAAGATAAGATTTCACGGGGACACAGTGCTTGCTATGCAGCAGACCATCTGTTAGAATAAACGGAATAATGAAAATGTTGACCAGGCTGCTGGAAACAGTGACCATCTGACAGAATGGAGTGAGGACTTTGGAAGAGATTCGGAAAGAACCGGTGACGGTCGCATTAATTCTTATTAATGTACTGATTTTTATTGCAGTGGAACTTACAGGGACTTCGCAGGATGCATGGCATGTACTGAACTATGGAGCGGCGTATACGCCTTATATTGTGGAAAAAGGAGAAGTCTACCGGCTGTTTACCTCCATGTTCCTGCACTTTGGAATTGAGCATCTTGTCAACAATATGCTGGTGCTGTTTGTACTTGGAAGCCGGCTGGAGCAGGTGACCGGAAAGATCCGTTTCGTGCTTATCTATCTTCTGGGCGGAATTGCGGGAAATATTCTCTCGCTGGTTCTGGAACTGCGGTCTCAGGAATTTTCTGTATCAGCAGGGGCATCCGGAGCAGTGTTTGCTGTGATGGGAGCGATGATCTATGTTGTCATTCGAAATAAAGGCTGGCTTGGTGATCTGTCTATGAGACAGGTTCTGGTGATGGCAGCATTCTCACTTTATTTTGGGTTTACCAGTTCAGGTGTGGATAATGCCGCTCATGTTGGAGGGATGATAGCCGGATTTGTAATTGCTGTTCTGGCCTGGCATCCGTCCAGCCGGGTTAAGGGAAAATATATATGAAAAGTGCTTCCACTTCCGGGAGCACTTTCGATTTCTATGGAGCCGTGATGGGCTTCGATGATCTGTCTGGTGACAGCAAGTCCGAGGCCGGTGCCGCCGGACTTGTAGGTTATGAAAGGTTCAAATACCCGCTTTTTTTGAGAGGAGGTCATGCCGCATCCGTTGTCAGAGATGGAAATATGTACGTACTGTGCTGAGGATTCGGCACGAAAATGGATGGTTCCATGCGGATGATCGATTGCTTCCTGTGCATTGCGAAGAATGTTCAGAAAGACCTGGCGGATTTTTAACGGATCGAGAGATAGATTGGGGAGATCATTTGGAATATCCGTCTCAAATTCAATACCAAGATAATCAAGTGTGGGGCGAAAGGACTTTGCGATTTCATTTAAACATGCGCTTAAGTCAGTCAAGACAAGGGAAAGCTGCCCCGCATTCTGGTATCTGGTCATGTCGTTCAGGAGAGCATGGATATAATCCAGGTTTGCATAAATATTTTCCCACTGTTCGTCATATGTGAGTTCCGGGTGGGAGGAAGCGAGAAGCTGCAGTTCGCTGGAGAGAAGAGCCAGCGGGTTTCGCAGCTCATGCGAAAACCTGGAAAGCAGGATCTGAAACTGTTCTGTCTGTACCGCAGAATCGATTTTTTCTTTCATAATCTGTCACCTCACGTCAAGTGTAGCATTGGAAAATGCCCACGGCAACAAATTTCGTATTGAAAAAATCGAAGAAATACGTCACAATAGAACCAGAAAACACTATAAAATAAAGGAGAAAACGACCATGGAAAATTGTATTTTTTGTAAAATTGCAAATGGAGAAATTCCGTCAGCTACTTTATATGAGGATGAAGACTTCCGCGTGATCCTGGATCTGGGACCGGCAAGCAAGGGACATGCCCTGATTCTTCCGAAATCACACGCAGCGAATATCTATGAACTTCAGGATGAAACAGCAGGCAAGGCAATGATCCTTGCAAAGAAAATGGCAACGAAACTCAGAGATGGACTGAACTGTGACGGCTTCAATATCGTTCAGAATAACGGTGAGATCGCCGGTCAGACAGTATTTCATTTCCATATGCATCTGATTCCGAGATATGAGGGCGACAATGTTGGGATTACCTGGAAACCTGGCAATCTGACTGATGAGGAGAGAGAGGAAATTCTGGCAAAAGTAAAATAAAAATGCCGGAGTGCTATGAAAGATATGGTTGAGAATTTTACAGGCTTTTATAATGCTTTCTTTGAATTCTCAGCAAGAAGTGCCTACAGGATCGTGAAAGAAAAGAATGCCGCCATGGATATTGCACAGGAAGTATTTCTGTATTTCCTCAAAAATCAGGAGACGCTTGATTTCTCAGATGAGGCGAAATTAAGAGCCAAGATTGGATGGAAAACCAGGAAGGTATGTCTTGATTATCTGGAGCGGTCCTGTAACAAACATGAAATGTGTATTATCAATGATGAGGACAATGGTGCCGATATCATAGATGAGAAGAATAATCCTGAAGTTGTTATTCTCGAATTAGAGGACAAGGCAGACAGGGAACTTGCCCTTGAAATGCTTCGGAGGGAAAATCCTGTGAGTTATGATATTCTGATCAGGACACAGCTTTACGGAGTGCCGCCGGATGTGGTGGCGAAGGAGTATGGAGTAAGCAGAAATGCTATCAATAATCGTAATCTGAGGTCGAAGGCGTGGATGGAAGAGAAACTCAAAAAAATACGCAGACAAACCTGAGCGGAATGCCTGCGCGAAATAAATTCTGTTATTTGGAAACACATCCCTCAACGAGAGAGACAATGTGATGGATAGAATCCATCTGTTTGCTTGCTGCCATGGCTTCTTCGAAAGAATGACGGTTATCATAAAGCTGATGGATCGTATCAAGGAGTTTCTGGTCAGTAATCTCTTCTTCCTCGAGAACCATGCTGTAACCCTGTTTTTCGAAAGAACGGGCATTGAGGATCTGGTCACCGCGGCTTGCATTGGCTGACAGCGGGATCAGAAGATTTGGTTTGTGAAGAGCACTGATCTCGCAGATCGCATTGGCTCCGGCACGGGAGATCACAACATCTGCCAGGGAAAAGAGATCCGGCAGCTCATCTTTGATATATTCGTACTGTACGTATCCGGCTGTGCCGGTCAGCTTTTCGTCCATTTTTCCCTTACCACACAGATGAATTACCTGGAAATCCTTCAGAAGTTCCGGAAGGATCTTGCGCACATGGTCGTTGACTGAGGCTGCACCGAGGCTTCCACCGATGATCATAAGGACTGGTTTGTCTGCGGTGAATCCACAGAACTGGCGGCCTGCTTCTTTGTCGCCGTTTAATAATTCCTGACGGATCGGAGTACCGGTAAGAACAGCCTTGTCCTTCGGAAGAGAGCTGACAGTTTCCGGAAAGTTACAGCAGACTTTTACGGCAGATGGAATACACAGTTTGTTGGCAAGTCCTGGAGTCATATCGGACTCATGGATGATTGCTGGGATTTTACAACGCTTTGCAGCGATAACAACAGGGACGGTAACGAAACCTCCCTTGGAGAATACAACATCGGGTTTCAGCTGTTTGAGAAGCTTCTTGGCTTCATGAAATCCCTTGAGAACGCGGAACGGATCGGAGAAGTTCTTAGGATCGAAATAACGTCTTAATTTACCGGAAGAAATTCCATAATACGGAATTCCAAGTTCCTCGATCAGTTTACGTTCGATCCCGTTATAGGAACCGATATAAGATATCTGATATCCAGCATCCTTAAGAGCTGGGATCAGAGCTATGTTTGGAGTAACGTGTCCGGCAGTACCGCCGCCGGTAAGAACAATATGCTTCATGGGAATTCCTCCTGAAAAATCTTTTTTATTATTACCAATAACTATGAACCACAAGGGATGAATTGTCAAGGAAAGATGAGAGGGAGCTGGAAAACCATCGGCAGGAGACATCACTTTATGAGAAAAGAATTTGAAGAAAACGAAGAATCGAAAAAAACTTTAGAAAATAACCTGGAAATACAGGATGAGATAGATGACGAAACCTTCCAGAAGATCCTGGAAGAAGAATTTATAGAACGAGAGAAACAGATTGAGGAAGCTCTCTTTGCGGACGAAGACTTCGAGGATCTTAAACTTACGGACAAAGAAGTGCAGGATTCTTATCAGGAACTGATGCGCCGGTTTGAGGAGGATAAGAAGAAAAGTGCAGAATTTTCCGAGGAACTGGTACCGGATGAGAAAAAGGTGCTTTAGATGGAAAAAGTACGCGAGCGCAGGCACAAGACTGCTGGTGGCATGCAACGGCTTGGGAAAGTCGTGGTCATGGCTGTTGTTGCTGTCGCATGCGTGTTTGCAGCAAGTATGACCAGTGAGGCGAATCGGACATATTTGGTGAATAGTGTGCGGATTTGGAGTGGGGATGATACGAAGACGGTGGTTTATAATGATGATAGTAATGAAAATGCAAATCCGGACGAAGCGAAGGCTATTATTGATATAGAAGAAAAATTGGGAGTAGAAGTTCCGGAATTCTATTATAGGCCTTATGGAATGGAATTTTTAAATTATACTATAAGGGATTTGACATCGTTAGCGAGGATAGAATACAGGTATAAAACTAATAGAATTGTATTACTCATAGACAAGCAAAATGATGACAGGTCAAGCAGAATAAAAAGTACATGTGGAGATGAACAAAAGTTAATAGTAACGAGCAATGATGGAACAACGGTAGAAATAAAGCAAAACTATGATGATGAAGAGACGAGTTATTCAGCAGAATGGGAAAAAAATGGAGTAACATATACTTTGTCGGGTAAGATAGAATTAGAAGAAATTAAAAAAATTATAGAAAAAATGATTTTTTAGCGTGATTTTTCCTTTTTTCTGTCGTATTAATAATGTAAGGGTTGTTTATGACAGAAAGGAAGTGAAAGTGGCAAAGAAGTGGAAACAAGTATTACTGGCCGGTTTAACCGCAGGAATGATATTTGCAGGAAGTTCACAATCAGTATTGGCAGATTCTTCTGATAATCTTATGGATGCAATTTTAGCGGAAGAAACAGAGAATGATGAAGTTACGGATGAAGAGACAACAGAAGATTTTGCAGAAGATACTAATTATAGTTTACTTCGCAGTACAAATTTAAATTTTGGTACGGTTAAGATTAAACGAGTAGCCAGTAATGAGATTGCTATTTATGGTTTGACGCAATGCCATAAGGTATGCAGCAAAACATATCTGTATTTATATCTTGAGCGTAAGGTAAATGGTAGTTATGGTACATATAAATACTGGGAATTTACTGGAAAGAATGCGTCATATTTGGAAAAAGAATTAGACGTTGCAGTCCCAAGCGGTACCTACTACCGTGTCCGTGGCTACCACGCAGCAAGCAATGGAGGTCTGAAAGAGTCAACATCTACCCTGACCCAGGGTATCATGGTAAACTAATCTTTCTACCGGACCAACAGAAAAAGAAAAATATCAGGCAACAAAACCTACAACTGAATAGCGAAGCATGGGTGCAGCCAGCAGGATGACACAACAGATAAAATGAACGAACAAAAATAAAACGGAGTAAACATCCATTACCTTCCGGCTGACGCGAAGTGCTTGCGGCTGCCGATTACACGGAGAAATATTCCGGATCGGCAAAAACAACATCATACAACATACATACAAACAACATACACAGAAGCGGGGTGAAATTTATAAAAATTTCATCCCGTTTTTGTATCTAAAGACTGTTAAAAACTTGCTATATCGTGTATAATAATTACAACTAGAATGTATTGGAATAATTGTCAGAAAAAGGGGGTTCGCACATGAAGATTACCTTTATTGGGGCGACGCACGAAGTAACTGGTAGTTGTTATTATCTGGAAGCAGCAGGCAAGAAGTTTCTGGTAGACTGCGGTATGGAACAGGGACCGGATTATTATCAGAATCAGGAAATCCCAGTTAATCCGGGAGACCTGGATTTCGTTCTTTTGACACATGCGCATATGGACCATTCCGGAAACCTGCCCGCTATCTATGCGAAAGGCTTTTTGGGTCCGATCTATGCGACCCAGGCAACCTGTCACCTCTGCGATATCATGCTCCGTGACAGCGCGCATATTCAGATGTTCGAGGCAGAATGGCGTAACCGTAAGGGACGCCGTCAGGGTAAACCGGAATTTGTACCTGCCTACACGATGGAAGATGCCATGGGTGTAATACAGAATTTTGTACCATGCCCATACGAAAAAACAATTACCCCGGCACCAGGGATTTCCGTTCGGTTTGTAGACGCAGGACACCTTCTCGGATCAGCAAGCATTGAGCTGACCATCCAAGAGGACGGAGAGGAAGAGAAGATCGTCTTCTCAGGAGATATCGGAAACCTTCATCAGCCGTTGATCAAGGACCCGACTTACCTCCACGATGCAGATTATGTTGTCATGGAATCCACTTACGGTGACAGAAGCCATGGGGAACGTCCGGACTATGTTGCCATCCTTTCAGAAGTGATCCAGCATACGTTTGACAGAGGCGGAAGCGTTATCATCCCGTCTTTTGCGGTCGGCCGTACACAGGAAATGCTGTACTTTATCCGGCAGATCAAGGAAGAAAACCGTGTCACAGGACATGGCAACTTCAAGGTCTATGTCGACAGCCCGCTGGCAAATGAGGCGACGACGATCTTTAATGAACATCAGTATGACTGCTTCGATGAAGAAGCGATCGCACTGGTCCAGAAGGGAATCAACCCTTTGATGTTCCCGGGACTCCGTACATCCATCACAAGCGATGACTCCAGAGCCATCAACTATGATGAGGACTGCAAGGTGATCATTTCTGCGAGCGGTATGTGCGATGCAGGACGAATCAAGCATCACCTGAAACATAACTTATGGGATCCAAGAAATACGATACTTTTTGTAGGATATCAGGCGATCGGAACGCTGGGAAGAGCACTGCTCGAGGGTGCCGAGGACGTGAAGCTTTTTGGTGAGACTGTCCATGTAGGCGCAGAGATCCGCCAGATGCCGGGAATCAGCGGCCATGCCGATGTCAACGGTCTGATAGACTGGATCAAAGCTTTTGACGATAAGCCGAAGAAAGTATTTGTAACACACGGCGATGACGAAGTGACGGAGATTTTTGCCCGCCGTCTGCATGATGAGATGGGACTGGACTCCATGGCTCCGTTCAGCGGTACGATCTACGACTTCAAGGCAAACAACTGCATCTATGAGGCACAGGGTATCCGCATCACCAAGGCTTCCGCTTCCCCGAAGGCAAGCAAAGCCGCAAGAGCATTCCAGAAACTGGTTGCCATGGGACAGCGCCTTATGTCCGTTATCCGCAAGAGCGAGGGCATTCCGAACAAAGACCTCGACCGCTTTGCGAGAGACATCCAGTCGCTGTGTGATAAATGGGACAGAGATGATATCTGATACACAGAACAATTTTATAAACATAATAAATCAGCGGAGGTGTCATTGGCACTTCCTCGATATGCAATGCAAAAGGGAGAGGCTTTTATGCCTCTCCTAATGCCTGTTTTAATGCTTTGGAAAGCTGATCCGGGCAGGAAGTCGGTCTGAAACCACAACGGATTCCTTCCAGTCTGCTGATCGCTTCCTTGGCATCCATTCCCTCGATGAGTTTGGCAACACCCTGTGTATTTCCGGAGCAGCCGCCCTGGAATTTCACGTCGTGAACCTTTCCTGCATCGTCAATATCAAATGAAATGGCGCTGGAACAGACACCAGATGTCTTGTATACCATAGTAAAATCCTCCTTTGAATTCAACATTTACGGCAGAATTCCCTGCCGAATTAATATTATAACAGAAAGCAAAAAAAGTTTCCATATAATCTGAAGTTTTGTTATAATGAAAAAACAGTAACGAAATGTTTACTGAAAGCAGAATAGCCAGTGATATAATAAAAAACTGCCATAGAGAATGGGCAGTTACTGGTTTGATAAAATATAAAGAAATTTTTTACAGATAAAACATACACACAGAGGAGAATAACTATTATGAGATGTATTGGTATCATCGGCGCAATGGAAGTAGAAGTAGAGAAACTGAAAGCACGTATGGAGAACGTAGAGATCACACGCAAAGCCTCCATGGAATTTTATGCAGGAACTCTTGAGGGTAAGAACGTAGTCGTAGTCCGCTCCGGGATCGGCAAGGTAAATGCGGCAGTCTGCACACAGATCCTGATCGACGATTTTGACGCAGAAGTTGTCATCAACACCGGTATCGCAGGAAGCCTGAATGCTGATATCAACATCGGAGACCTTGTGATCTCCACAGACCTTGTACATCACGACATGAACGCAGTTGCATTTGGATATCCGGTGGGACAGATCCCGCAGATGGAGACTTTTTCCTTCAAGAGTGATGAGGCTCTGCGTAAACTTGCCGTACAGGCATGCAGAGATGTGAACCCGGATATCGAAGTTTTTGAGGGACGTATCGCATCCGGGGATCAGTTCGTGGCAGATCAGGGAGTCAAGGACGAGATTGTGAAACAGTTCGATGCTTACGCAGTAGAGATGGAGGGCGCAGCGATCGCACAGGCTGCTTACCTCAACAATGTTCCGTTCCTCGTAGTCCGCGCGATCTCTGACAAAGCAGACGGAAGCGCAGAAGTAGATTACCCGACTTTTGAGGCAATGGCAGTAGAACACTGCGTCAAGATGACACTTCGCATCCTGAATCAGATCCAGGGCTGATTGTTACTGCTCACAGCAGCCGTGAACAGTAACGGTTGAAATCGCCTGATTTCTGGCTGAAAACGCACACTACAGACCTAAGTGCATAGACTATTATAGATAGTGGGAAAAACAGGAGAAACTTATGTACTATGACAGATTTTTTCCATTCTATGTAGCATATGCCAATCCCGCTCTTTATGACGGGGAACGGATACAGGAGCAGGAGTTTGCGCTGATGAAATCTTATTATCCCGAGGCAGCAGGCAGGATCCAGGAAAAAGTGGAGGAAGAATGCCAGCTTCTGGATTACGAAGGAAGCAGACTTTATGACGAATATCCGGATAAATTTATGCTGCATCAGCTGTGCAGGCAGATCCGCACGCAGGTAGAAGGTGAAACGGCAGCCCAGGGTGTACCAGACAGCCTTATGGATGATCTCATCCAGGTCCTTCTCTGCCAGGAAATCTCCCGCAGACGATGCAGAAGACGCAGGAACTATGGTTTATATAGATAGAAAGAATTTACAGTAAAATATGAAAACATTACAGGAATTTTTGGAGGAACAGTTTGACCAGGAAATGATGCTGGCGGTCTTGAGCGGACAGCGCAAAAAAGATGCCGATGTCCCGTCCAAAGTGCGTATACGTCCTGTGGAGATCAAAGGAACTGTCTGTTATCAGGCAACTGCGACAGTCGGTCAGAAAGCCATCCACAAGAACTACACACATGAGGAAGTGACTGCCTACATTACAGACTGCCTCGAAGACGGTTTTTCCCAGCTTCAGATACAGGGACAGCGCAAAGATGCTTCCGTTCTTGTCAGCAAGAAGGGTAAACAGACCATGAAAGTAAAACAGCATCCGGCACTGGAACCGGTGAAGATCATGGCACACAACAGGGTAAAGCAGTATATCCTCAAAGAAGGAATACCAGTCCCATTTCTGGTGGATCTCGGCGTAATGAATGCGCAGGGCAAAGTTCACCAGCACTCTTATGACAAATTTAAACAGATCAACCGTTTTCTGGAATTTATCGAGGATATCCTTCCGGCACTTTCCAGAGAGCGGGAGATCACGATTCTGGATTTTGGCTGCGGTAAGTCATATCTTACTTTTGCCATGTATTATTATCTGAGAGAACTTAAGGGTTATGATGTCAACATCATCGGTCTGGATCTCAAGACAGATGTAATTAAGAAATGCAGCGGACTCGCGCAGAAATATGGTTATGAGAAACTGCATTTCCTGCAGGGGGACATCGCAGATTATGACGGCGTTACGAAGGTGGATATGGTCGTGACACTTCATGCCTGTGACAAGGCAACCGATTATGCACTTGCCAAGGCGGTTGAGTGGGGGGCAGAGGTCATCCTTTCCGTGCCGTGCTGCCAGCATGAGCTGAACGACAAGATCCAGAACGAACTTCTCAAACCGGTTCTCAAATATGGAATCCTCAAAGAACGAATGTCCGCGCTCCTGACAGACGGAATCCGCGCGGAACTTCTTGAATCGAAGGGGTACCGTACACAGATCCTTGAGTTCATCGATATGGAGCACACGCCGAAGAATCTTCTGATCCGTGCGGTCAAGACCGGTAAGAAACAGTCCACAGACAGCCTTGCAGAGATGACAGAGGCACTTCACGCAGATCTCATACTCGAGAAACTTCTCTATCCGCAGGGCATCCAGACAGAGAAGGGAGCACAAAAACCATGAAAAATTTTCTCAAACGGTTTTTGATCCTTCTTGGTGTGTTTGTGCTTGGAGTGGCAGGAACCTCATTTCTTATGAACAGTGAGACAACCGATGACCGTTCAGATATGAATGATTCCACCTTACCGGAGGTAATGGTGCAGTTCGGAGATACACTCACGAACCGCATGTACGGATATAAACAGCCTATGGAGACGGATTTTGTCAGGGACAGCGTAACACCTCTGGATACGACAAAGAAATTAACACTTGCAGTAAATCCATATGATGCGAAAGTCAGAAATCTTTCTTACGAGATCCGGACTTCTGATGGAAGCAAGGTCATGGAAAACCGCACGATCAAGAACCTGGAGACAGGTTCTGACGGATATTTAAGGACAGAGATCGAGATTTCTTCCGGGCTTCTGATGAATCAGGAATATTCTTTTCAGATCACGCTTTCGACGAATCATGGTGATGTCTATTACTATACAAGGGTAGTTTCCAGATCTGCAACGTATACCGAGCAGTATGCGAAATTTGCGAGTGACTTCGTACAGATGAGTCTCGATAAAGACCAGGCAGATAATCTGGCAGCTTATATGGAAACGTCAGACAGTGCTTCTTCGAGGAATTTTGCCGGGCTGAATATCAATTCACCGCTTTCTGATATCATCTGGGGAAACCTGAATCCGCAGTTATCCAAGGCGGGAATTCCGATCATCAAGGATATCAATGAAACAACAGCCAGTATTTCTGTTGAATATGAGATCACGGCACCGGATGAAAATGGAAACGCCGAATATTATCTTGTAACAGATTTTTACAGAATGCGATATGATGAGACAAGAATCCGCCTTCTGGATTTTGAGCGTTCTGCAACGCAGGTTTTTGCCCCGTCTCGTTCTGTGATCAGTAACAGTGGGCTTATTCTGGGAGTCCGGAGCAAAAATGTGGATTACATGACGAACGAAGAGGGAAGTGTGACTGCATTTACGCAGAATGGAGATCTGTGGAGCTACGCACCGGATACCGGTAAGTTTGTGGAGATTTTTACCTTCCGCAAGAATGAAAACAGTGATTTTCGTGACGCGCGGGTAGAGCATGATATCACGATTCTGGATGTCGCGGAAAACGGCGATGTTGATTTCATGGTTTATGGATATATGAACCGCGGAGCGCATGAGGGCTACAGCGGTGTCGGAATTTACCACTACAACAACGACAAGAGTGTGATTGAAGAGCAGGTATTTATTCCGTGTACGGAGTCTTATGAATTCCTGAAAGAAGATCTTGGAACATTATCTTATGTAAACCAGAATAACCAGTTATTCCTTCTGATTTCAGGAAATCTCTATAGCATTAATATTAATGAAAATACCTATGAAGTTCTGGGTGATCACATTGACAGTGATGACTTCGGAGTTTCTGCAACAAATGCACATGCGGCATGGAAGATTAAGAGCGGGGATCAGGCAGGCCAGATCGAAATGATTGATTTTGATACCATGGAAACCCGGATGATCGCTCCGAAGACAGCACAGAAACTGGTTCTTCTTGGTTTTATGAATGAGGATATCATTTATGGAATCGTTCTGGATGGAGATACACTGCCGAATGCGAACGGCTACGATATAGATGGAATTTCGACTTTCCGTATCGAAGGCTTTGACGGCACGGTAAAGAAGGAGTATCACCAGGATGGACTGTATGTGGCAGGTGTGACGGTTGGATCGACGCTGATGGAATTTAATCTTTTGCAGAAAAACGGCGATATTTACAAAGCTGTCAAAAAAGACAATATCATGAACAACAACACGACTTCAACGGATCTGACAAGTGCGGAGCAGACAAGCTCAACCCGCCAGGGTGTGATCGTCCGGCTTACGTTTGATGATTCACCGTCAGCAGAGGAGCCGCTGGTTCTTTATGCGAAGGTGAGCAGCGTCGGTGAGAAGACTGTAGATATCCAGGTGGACAAGAGTTCCACAGAGGAAGTTTATTATGTATATGCCAGAGGCGGTCTGGACAGTGTCTGGACAGATCCGGCAAAAGCAGTCCAGCGTGCTGACAAACAGACAGGAGTTGTTTTGAACCGTGCACAGCAGTATGTATGGGAGCGTGGAAATATGAAGACACAGCTTACCCTGAATACTACGGACATTCCGGAAATCATCCGGACAGCTTCTCTGGATGTTCAGAATCTTCAGAATGGTCTGGGTGACAGTGCAAAGGTTGTCGATCTCAGTGGATGCTCTCTGGAAAATGTGCTTTACGAGGTCAGTGCACAGCGTGCCGTGATCGCCAAGACCGGTGCAGATTCCAGTGTTGTGATCGTTGGATATGATCAGTACAATACCTATTTGCTCGATCCGTCTACAGGAGAAGTGAAGCCATATGGAATGAATGACAGTACAGCACTGTTCCAGAGTGCAGGAAATGTGTTTATCACGTATCTTGATCAGAAATAAATGGAAACAAGTTGTTAAAAAACACCACAAAATGACAGGGGGACAACACATATGTTAAGTAACAGTATTGCAAAACTTGTACAGTATGGAATTGAGTCAGGACTTACACCAGAATGTGAGCGCAGTTACACGATCAACCTTCTTCTTGATGTTTTTCATGAGGATGAATTCGTGGAACCGGAAGAAAAAGCTGCTGATGTAGATCTGGAAGAAACTTTGAACGAGCTTCTGGATGAGGCGGTCAAAAGAGGTTTGATCGAGGACAGTGTTGTCTACCGTGATCTTTTTGATACAAGACTTATGAACTGCCTGATGCCGCGTCCGGCACAGGTTCAGAAGGAGTTCTGGGACAGATATGAGAAGAACCCGCAGGAAGCAACGGATTATTTCTACAAACTGAGCCAGGACAGCAACTATATCCGCCGCTATCGTGTTAAGAAAGACCAGAAATGGAAAGTTAAGAGCCCATACGGAGATATCGACATCACCATCAACCTTTCCAAGCCGGAGAAGGATCCTAAGGCGATCGCTGCAGCAAAGAATGCCAAGGCAAGCAGTTATCCGAAATGCCTTCTGTGCCCGGAAAATGAGGGATATGCAGGCCGTGTAAACCATCCGGCAAGACAGAACCACAGGATCATTCCGATCACGATCAACGATACACCGTGGGGATTCCAGTATTCTCCATATGTATATTACAATGAGCACTGCATCGTGTTCAACAGCCAGCATACACCGATGAAGATCGAGAGAAATGCGTTTATCAAGCTGTTTGATTTTGTGAAACTTTTCCCGCATTATTTCCTTGGTTCCAATGCAGACCTTCCGATCGTTGGCGGTTCTATCCTGAGCCATGACCATTTCCAGGGTGGACATTACACTTTCGCCATGGCAAAAGCTCCGATCGAGAAACATGTGACCATTCCGGGATTTGAGGATGTGGAAGCTGGAATCGTGAAATGGCCGTTATCTGTACTTCGTATCCGTCACAAAGATTCTGACCGTCTGGTGGATCTTGCGACTCATGTGCTGGAAGTATGGAGAGGATACACCGATGAAGCGGCATTTGTTTTTGCAGAGACAGATGGAGAGCCGCATAATACGATTACTCCGATCGCGCGTAAAGTCGGCGATATGTATGAACTTGACCTGACACTGAGAAACAATATCACAACAGAGGAGCATCCTCTTGGTGTTTATCATCCGCATGCTCAGTATCATCACATCAAGAAAGAAAACATTGGTCTGATCGAGGTTATGGGACTTGCAGTTCTTCCGGCGAGACTGAAAGAAGAGCTGGAACTTCTCGAGGAATACATTCTCGAAGGCAAGGATATCGCTTCCAACGAAAAAATCGAGAAACACGCTGCCTGGGCAGCAGAATTCCTGCCGAAATATGACAACATCAACAAGGACAACGTTCATGAGATCCTTCAGAAAGAAGTTGGGATCGTCTTCACCCATGTTCTCGAAGATGCCGGCGTCTACAAATGTACACCGGAAGGCAGAGAGGCGTTTATGAGATTTATCGAAACTTTATAAGAACACTAGTATAACAGTTTCCACGAGAGGGACTTCGGCTGTGACAGGCTGAGGCCCCTTTTGTTTATATTCTTTTAACAAAAAAATTTTACAGATAAGCGGGAATGATATGGTACAATAGCACTAATATAAATAAATGGCACAGGGTAAACTTATAATAACGGAAACAGGGCGAAGCAGTAACAGAAATCATGAGGAGAGGTGACTTTATGAAAGATGATCTGAACAAACCAGAAGATAAGAAGCAGAAACAGCCAAAGTTTGAGAAGAAATCCACAGACCAGCGTATGCAGGCGACACCGCCGGTGGATAACTCTGGTGAGGAGGAGATCCCGGAGTGGAAAAGTTCGATCCGCAGGGAGCCGGTGCAGGAGGAGCAGCCGGAACGTAAGATGCCGGTTATCAATAAAAAGTATATGATAGCGGCGGCAGCGGTCGTTGTGCTGGGAGCGGCGGCGTTTGGCGTGGCACCGCGGCTCATGAAAGATCCGGAGACGAAGAAACAGATCGAGGAAGCGAAGAAGCAGGCTGCACAGGAAGAAACTGCGAGCGCAGATGAGAGTCAGGAAAGCGCAGAGCAGGGGGAAGAATTACAGGCAGATGAGGCAGCCCTGAAATCGGATACATCAAATGTAACAGAAACAACAGATGAAACAGATATATCAGGCACCGGGCAGCAGGACAGCAAGGCTGATGGTAAGGAAAAAATCGCCACACCTCCAATCACAGGTCTCGCACATGCTGAGAGCTATGAATCTTTATATGAGATCCTGCACAAATGGCAGAGCGACAGCAACAACTGGAACGCAGCAGACGGTGCACGAGGAATTGAATTGTATTCATCTGATGCAGAGACAGATATGGTAAGCGAAAGCACCGCAGATGCTGTTTCCACGGAAGACTCCTCCGCGGCAATGTATCCGTCTGATATTGACTCCGGTTTTACCTATGATGAATCGCAGGAATCCACCGACCATTCAACAACCAATACACAGGAAGAAAACGTTGACGAGGCAGACATTGTCAAGACAGACGGGACCTACATCTATGCGATGAACAGCAGGGGTGATATCCGTATCGTAGATGCCGTTTCCATGAAACTGGTCAGCGAGATCTCCGGCGACCGTAATGCCGATTATATGGAAATGTATTTAAACGGCGACAGCCTCCAGGTGATCCGCCAGCAGGAGACATATATTACTTATAAAGGAGATATCAACCTTTCTTCATCTGACAGCGGCGACCAGGAAACCAACGCACAGAATAACAGCGACAGTAAAGCTAATAAGAACACCGATAAAGACAGCGAAACAGATAACACCGACACCAACACCGTCCGCGCCAGCTACAGCGTCCCGGTGACAACGGTCTCCATCGACACCTATGACATTTCCGACCGTGAGAATCCGAAACAGACAGGAACCTGCCAGCAGGACGGCACATACCTTTCTTCCAGAAGAAATGGCGGGAATCTTTATCTCTTTACTTCCTACTCCCCGGACACCACAGACGGGGTCGATGCAAAAGTAAAATACATTCCGAGGATTGATGACGAGTACATCGCATACGACCACATCTACCTGCCGGCAGCCGAAGAAACAACAGACTATACCTATGACGGCAAAAACTATCTGGTAGCATCCTCCGTCTCCGATGAGAACCCGGATCAGATCACAGACAGCATGGCAGTTGTCAGCGGCGCAGAGACTTTTTACGTAAGCGAATCCAACATCTATTCTGCTGTTTCCGACTGGACCGCATCCGACACGAAACCGCGCACGGAGATCGTCCGCATCGGTTATGAGGATGGCTTTTTTACAGAAGGAAGCATCGGTTCCGTATCCGGAGAACTCAACAATAGTTTTTCCATGGATGAATATAACGGAAACCTCCGCCTGGTTACAACAACCGCAGGCTGGAACAAAGATTACAGCGAATATACCAGAACCAACGGACTTTATATCCTTGATGCAGACATGAAAACCATTGGCAAGATCGAGAACCTTGCCGATAACGAAGAGATCAAGTCTGCCCGTTTCATGGGAGATACCGGATACTTTGTCACCTACAGAAACACAGACCCGCTGTTTTCAGCAGATCTTTCTGACCCGACGAAACCGAAGATCATCGGCGAACTCAAGATCACCGGCTTCTCCGAATACCTCCATTTCTACGGAGAAAACAAGCTGCTCGGTATCGGCTGGGAGACAGATCCCGACACAGGCAGCATCGAAGGGCTGAAATGCTCCATGTTCGACATCACAGATCCTTCCGATGTCAAAGAGATTGACCGCATTGTTCTCAAGAATGTATCCATCTGCGATGCGCTTTCCAATTACCGTGCGATCCTGGCATCCCCGGACAAAAACCTCTTCGGTTTTGCCTACGGACTGTATAAGAACAGCGGCACAGGAGACTACTACCACACAGAAGAACAGTATTACTACGGACTTCTTTCCTACAGCGAAGAAGACGGTTTTGTTCCGGGAGCATACCTGAACATCACACAGAGCGGTCTGTTTGACGATGCACTCACCAATACGGAATACCGCACCATGAGAGGCATTTATATTTCAGATACGTTTTATCTTGTTACAGAAAACGGCATCAGTTCCTACGATATGACAGACGGATATAAACTTACAGATACTCTTCTCTGGGAATCATAAGAAATCCCGTAATCTCTCATATTTACTCCTTGCAGGAATCAGACGAATAGTCTATACTAGAAATCAATTGGATGAGAAATGAAAGACAGAGAGGAAACAGATTATGAAGCTTACAACTGTAAGAGAAATTTACAAAAACAGAGAACAATATATGAACCAGGAAGTGACAGTAGGAGGCTGGGTCCGCAGCGTCCGTGGTTCCAAAGCATTTGGATTCATCGTCCTTCATGACGGAACCTATTTCGAGACACTTCAGATCGTATATCACGACACCATGGAGAACTTTGCTGAGATCAGCAAATTAAACGTAGGTGCTGCCATCATCGTCAAAGGAACCCTCGTTCCGACACCGGAAGCAAAGCAGCCGTTTGAGATCCAGGCAGAGGAAGTACAGGTAGAAGGCGCATCCGCACCGGACTACCCGCTTCAGAAGAAACGCCATACTCTTGAATACTTAAGAACCATGACACACTTAAGACCGAGAACAAACACTTTCCAGGCAGTATTCCGTGTACGTTCCCTGTGCGCTTATGCGATCCACAAATTCTTCCAGGAGAGAGGATTTGTTTACGTTCATACACCACTGATCACAGGAAGCGACTGTGAGGGTGCAGGAGAGATGTTCCAGGTAACCACACTGGATATGAAGAACCCGCCGCTGAACGAGGACGGAACTGTAGACTACAGCAAGGACTTCTTTGGCAAGGAGACAAACCTCACTGTAAGCGGACAGCTCAACGGCGAGACTTATGCACAGGCATTCCGCAACATCTACACCTTCGGACCGACCTTCCGTGCAGAGAACTCCAACACCACACGTCATGCTGCTGAGTTCTGGATGATCGAGCCAGAGTGTGCATTTGCAGACCTCAACGACAACATGGATCTCGCAGAAGCAATGCTCAAATACGTGATCCGTTATGTACTTGAGAACGCTCCGGAAGAAATGAACTTCTTCAATTCCTTCATCGACAAGGGACTTCTGGATCGTCTGAACCACGTAGTAAATTCCGAATTCGGTCATGTAACCTACACAGAAGCAATTGAGCTTCTTGAGAAAAACAACGACAAATTCGACTACAAAGTATTCTGGGGATGCGACCTTCAGACAGAGCATGAGCGCTATCTGACAGAGCAGATCTTTAAGAAACCTGTATTCGTTACAGATTATCCGAAGGAGATCAAAGCATTCTACATGAAACTGAATGACGACGGCAAGACCGTTGCAGCTATGGACTGCCTTGTTCCTGGAATCGGAGAGATCATCGGAGGAAGCCAGAGAGAGGACGACTACGAGAAACTGAAATCCCGTATGGATGAACTCGGACTCAAAGCCGAGGATTATCAGTTCTACATGGATCTCCGTAAATACGGTTCTACCCGTCATTCCGGATACGGACTTGGATTCGAACGCTGTGTAATGTATCTGACAGGAATGGGCAACATCCGTGACGTGATCCCGTTCCCGAGAACTGTAAATAACTGTGATTTATAAGGAGTAGTAATTAAATGATAAGATTTATTCATCTTGCAGATGTACACCTGGGGGCAGTGCCGGATCGAGGCTGCCCGTGGAGTCGCGAGCGGGAAGAAGAAATCTGGGAAACTTTCCGCCGGGTGATTGCGACAATACGCAAGAGCCCGGTGGATTTGCTGTTTATAGCCGGAGATCTCTTTCATCGACAGCCTCTTCTAAGCGAACTGAGAGAGATAAATGACCTTTTTGGCACGATCAGTCAGACCAGAGTCTTTCTTATGGCCGGAGACAGCGATTATATGAGGAAGGATTCTTTCTACCGGACATTCAAATGGAATCAGAATGTATCATTTTTTGACGGAGAGAGCCATACCTGTATTGAGATTCCGGAGAAAAACGTCTATGTATATGGTCTGAGTTACGAACATAAGGAGATTCACGAAGCACTTTATGATGGCTGGAAGAAATCCGATAAAAGAGGATTTCACGTTCTGATGGCGCATGGTGGAGATACTGAGCATATCCCGATGGATTTCCGTAAACTGGCAGACGGTGGATTTGATTATATTGCACTTGGACATAAGCACCAGCAGCAGGCACCGTTCAAGGACTGGATGCTGTATTCCGGTGCGCTGGAGCCGATCGACAGGAATGACCTGGGAGAGCATGGATATATAGAAGGAACCTACGGTGAAGGTAAAGTAAGGACGCACTTCGTACCGTTTGCCAGCCGTTCTTACCAGAATCTTCTTCTGACAGTCAAAGAAGGTTCTACACAGCATACGTTGGAGGAAATGCTGCGTAACGAGATCATGAAGCGTGGCGGAAAAAATATCTACCGTATCATCATACAGGGAACCCGCTCCCCGGGAAGCCTTCTTCTCGCAGAACGCCTCAAAACAATGGGAAATATCGTGGAAGTTCTGGACGAGTCCCGTCCGGCATATGATCTTGAGAAACTGCACGAACAATATAAGGGAACCCTGATCGGGGACTATATCGAACAGTTTGCAGATAGCGGCAGCAGACCTGTCGTAGAGGACAAGGCACTTTATCACGGCCTGCAGTCCCTTTTGAATGCTTCTGTGCTTGTAAACGGGCGTGTTATGCAGGACGCAGAACAGAAGGATCTCGGACGCATTTTACAGATGCTCAAGATGTCCCGCAAGGGTTATCAGGTGCAGGTAGAACGCCGGAAGAAAGAGAATCTTGCTGAGAAACAGAAGATCCGTACCTCTATTGACCATATGAACAGGGAACTTCATGAACTGGAGGAAGAGAGAATTGAAATGCGCGCGCAGGAGGATTCTTTACGCAGACTGGATGGAGGTCACGGAGAGGGATTTTCGGAAGAACGTATTCAACAGCTGGAACGCAGAAATCAGATACAGGCAGCCGGAATCTGTGTAACATTGATTCTGTTTCTGGCAGGTGCACTCATTCTTGGCGTACATTTCAAAGAAACGATGCTGGCACTGGTAGCAGCCGCAGCCGGAATCTGCCTCGTGCTGCTGGAAGGCTTTTTCAATATGAAAACCATCCGTGAGCTTGAGAAGCGTCGGAGAGTCAAGAAGCGTTTCCTTGCGCGTCAGGACCGCTTACAGTCCGGCAAAGATGATCTCGATGAAGCAATCAAAGAAAAGGAGATCAGCCTGTCAAACCTGATGGAAGAGTACCAGGAAGTCGAAGACTATACATACCTTCCGATCGCAGAGGAGATAGAGATCGATTCCCTTAATCTGGCAATGTCCACGATCCAGAAGCTTGCAGGAGATCAGAACTAATATACTTATAAATTCAAATACCCCGCAGAGAAGATGCAAGAAACATCCTCCCCGCGGGGTATTTATTATGGAAGAAAAAATGTAATCAGATATTATTTCTCGTCATACTGAGCCATATAATTGGACACGCAGCGCTTGATCCTGTCTGCCGGGTTCAGCAGGTGGCTGACAGACATATCATGGTTCAGAGTGTCGATGATCAGGGCGATATACTTACTCATATCACAGCTGATGTAGTATGGCTTCGCAAGAAGTTCCGGAGTCTGATAGATCAGGTTGGTGGTCAGAAGCTTATCAAAGATTCCGTTTCTTGCAGCATCGTCAAACTTCTCAAGTCCGTCTGTAAAGAAGCCGAAGGTTGTGCAGATATAGATCCTGCCTGCACCACGTTTCTTGAGGAGAGATGCGATCTCAAGAATACTGTATCCGGAGGAGATCATATCGTCGATCAGGATAACGTCCTTGCCCTCGAGCTTCGGTCCAAGAAACTCGTAAGCTGCGATCGGATGACGGCCGTTTACCTTGCGGGTGTAGTCCAGTCTGCGGTAGTACATACCCATGTCAACACCGAGGACGTTGGCAAGGTAGATCGCTCTTCTCATACTTCCTTCATCCGGGCTGATGATCATGAAATGGTCATTGTCGATATGAAGTCCCTCTTCGTTCTTAAGAAGAGCCTTAATGAACTGATAAGCCGGCTGGATGGTCTCAAAACCATGAAGCGGAGTAGCATTCTGTACACGCGCATCATGTGCGTCAAAAGTGATGATGTTCTCTACGCCCATTCCGGTCAGTTCCTGGAGTGCAGATGCACAGTCCAGAGATTCACGGCCAGTACGTTTGCTCTGGCGGCTCTCATAAAGGTACGGCATGATGACATTGACACGGCGTGCTTTGCCGCCGATCGCTGCAATCACACGTTTCAGATCCTGAAAATGGTCGTCCGGAGACATCAGGTTGGTGAATCCGCTGATACGGTAAGTCAGGCTGTAGTTGGTTACATCTACCATAAGATAGATATCATCACCACGGACAGATTCATTGACCTCACCCTTACCTTCACCGGAGCCAAAACGAGGAGTTTTGACATCGACAATGTAAGAATCGCGCTGATATCCTTCAAATGCGAAGGACTGCATTTCTGCGTGGTCTCTTTCGTTTCTCCATTTAACAAGCCATTCATTGACCTTTTCGCCAAGGGGACGACAGCTTTCCAGAGGGATGAGTCCCAGTCTTCCTACTGGAAGTGTAGTCAGTTCCTTGTTGTTTAACTGTGCCATCTTTATTTTCCTCCTAAAAATATTTTCTGTATTCGGATGTCTTTGCCGATCAGTTTCAACATCTGATAGTTGCTCGCGATCCGGGAAAAAGTTCTCTCGGAATACGTGGCTGAGAAATCCTCAAGCGTCAGATTCGTTGAAATGACCGTGGATTTACGCCGGGCAATACGCTCGTTGATGCACAAAAATAACTGCGAGGACACAAAGCTGTTGGTCAGCTCCGTACCCAGATCATCAATGATCAGTAGATCACAGTCCAGGATAAAATTTTCGCCGGGGTCGGTTTCGGATTTTCTGGAAAAAGCTGTCTGAGCCATGCTGTCAAACAGATCAAACGCAGAAAAATACAAAACACAGTGAGAACTCTCCAGAAGTGCATTGGCGATACAGTGGGAAAGAAAAGTCTTGCCTACACCGGTGCTGCCATAGAAAAACAGATTCTGGAAGCGGGAGTCAAAATCCTGCACAAAGTTCCAGGCGGTATCGTAAGCCCGCTGTGCTGTCTGGCGGGCAGTTAATCCTGTTGCTTCATTTTTTATTGTATCAGAATACCAGTCAAAAGAAAAGTGCTCAAAATTTTCTTTTTTGAGAATCTCTGTAAGATTTGACTGTGTATAAAGAAGTTCGATCTCTGCTTTTTTGAAACAGGCGCATTTGCGGTGGCCGTCAGTATATCCTGTATCCTGACATTCACGGCAGAAATAATGCGGTTTCAGGTAATCCGCAGGAAACCCGTTTGCCTTGAGAAGAGAGATCCGCTCATTGGCAAGCGCAGCAACCTCCTCGCGCAGTTCCTCGATGGAAGCCGGCTGTCCGAGAAGCAATGCACGGGCCTTACGGGCACTCAAAGATGCGACTTCCTGGTCGATTTCCAGGAGTCTGGGAACTCGTGTATACGCTTCTTTGCGCCGCTCCTCGAGGGCACGCTGGACCTCTGACTGACGGCGGCTATATTCTCTCATGATGGTATCATATTGAAAATTCTGTAAAGCCACGCTTTCCTCCTTATGTGTAAAAAGCTTACTGATTCAGCAGATGCTTCTCATATTCGCTGAAATCATATTCTCTCTGTTCGAAATTGTTAAAACGGTTATTGGAAGCAGGTGCGGCCGGTTTCCTGGAGGCAGCCTTCTTGCTCTGGCGGCGTTTCTGGTGCTCATCATCCAGAGAACGGATGTCGTCCAGAGTTTTGACTTCTTTCTTCTTCCAGCCCTCGAGGATCTTGTCCGTATACTGGAAACTTGCCTGTCCGGTCTGGAGAACGGTACGGTTACATGCCTCCTGGATGATCTCCATGGAAAAACAATACGTCTTGAGCCAGGTATCCATAAGCGTGATCTCTGTCTCAACCGGGTTACGGTTCGTGATCCCCAGCGCCTTGAGAATCGTAAAATATTCCTTATTATAACGTGAATTGGAACGCTTCGCCTGCTCGACAGTAGTGATGCCTTCCTCAGCCCAGGCAATGGCAACCTTCTCAATGTAACGGATGCTCTTGTGATTGTGGCTGACGCAGTATTCAAGAAGATACTCGATCAGATCCGCGCTTAAGCCAAGCCCGTCATAAAAGAAGAGCAGCTTCTGGCTCTCCGTAGGGGAGAGCGTCTTGCCGAGGTACTGTTCTGCGATATAAAGGATCTGGATGATCTCCTCATTCTGCTTCAGCTCGCGGATACGCTCAGGGGTCAGTTCCTGCTTCTTGTCAGAAGAAGCTTTGCCAGTGGGAACAGAAGGTTCCACAGCGGCGGAAGGAGCTGATGCAGCCTGAATGGCCGGCTGTTCTACGGTGGAAACGGTCTCCACAGAAGCAGAGACAGAAGACGCATTCTCCGTATGTTTATCCGGAGAGAGCAGTGCAATCCCGCAGAGTTTATCACTGTCTGTGAAATCAAGGACAAGGAGCTCCTGCTTTGCCCAGTATTTCAGCGCACGGAGGATGTCCCTCTCTGTGCACAGCAGACGGTCTGCCATCTGCTCCAGACTGAAAGAAACCGGAGCATTGGAGAGTGAACGCAAAAGATAGATATACACTTTGACGAATTCCCCGTTTGCCTCCGGCATATAATTGTCGATAAATGTGTTCGATAAGATCGTGACCTCCGTCATGGAGGAGTTTTGTAAGGTGATCATTGCCATGAAATATCGCTCACTTTCCAAGAAAAAATTCCGGTTAAATGCCGCCGAAACAGCGGCAGTCTGGAACAATTGGATTATAGCACAACCTTTTTCAAAAGAGAATAGGGTATTTTTCGGTAAAAGATTTCCACACTAAAATGTGGATAATGTGGATAATGTGGAAAGTGAAATCGGGATAAAATTATCTGCAACCATGATGAATGTCGATAAAACGTGCAAATCAGCGCATTTTTGCAGGTTTCCACATACACTTATGTAAACACTCCAGGGCAATAAAAATCCACATGCTATACACCGTCCAAAATGTGTATAAGCATGTGGATAATGTGGATAACTTACTTGCCGAGGAGCTGTTCTCCAATATTTACAACGTCTCCGGCCCCCATAGTTATCAACAGGTCACCCTGTGTACAATTTTCAAGCAAAAAGTTCTCGATTTCGTCGAAAGTCGGGAAATATTCGCACGGAGTACCGATCTCAGAGATCAGTTCCTGCAGGTTTGCGGAGGAAATTCCGAGGTTATCAGTCTCTCTGGCTGCATAAATATCAGCAAGAACGACATGATCTGCCAGGGAAAGAGCCTTGGCAAATTCCGGAAGCAGAGCCTTGGTACGTGTATAAGTATGCGGCTGGAAAACACACCAGATCTTTTTGTGTGGATAATTCTTTGCTGCATGGAGAGTTGCCTCGATCTCTGTCGGATGATGTGCATAATCATCGATGATCGTAACGCCGCCGATTTGTCCCTTGTACTGGAAACGGCGGTCTGTTCCTGTGAAGTCCTTAAGTCCCTCAAAGATCACTTCGTTGGAAAGTTCCAGAAGTTGTCCGCAGGCGATGGATGCCAGCGCATTGGAAACATTGTGGATTCCCGGAACGCGGAGAGTGCAGGTTCCGATCGGCTCACCGTTATGGAGTACGCGGAAAGTGGCATGTCCGAATTCATCGTATGTGATATTGTCGGCTGTGTAGTCGGCTTCTTTCTCAAGACTGTAGGTGATGACTTTGCATGGAAGATCCTTCGCGATCTCCTCGTATTTCGGAGTATCTGCGTTGATGATGAGTGCACCGTCTGCCGGAAGAAGTTCTGCAAACTTACGGAAAGAATGACGGATGTCATCGATATCCTTGAAGAAATCCAGATGATCCGCATCCATGTTCAGGATGATGCTGATCTTCGGGAAAAAGCTCAGGAAGCTGTTGGTGTACTCGCAGGCTTCGGTGAGGAAAGTCTCTGACTGACCGACACGGATATTTCCGCCGATCGCCGGAAGGATACCGCCGACACTGATGGTCGGGTCGCATTCACCTTTGAGCAGAATGTGGGAGATCATGGAAGTTGTGGTAGTCTTGCCATGAGTTCCGGATACTGCGATTGGGGTGTCGTAATTGCGCATGATCTGTCCGAGAAGCTGCGCTCTGGTGAGCATCGGGATGCCTTTCTCCTTTGCACAGGCGAATTCCGGGTTGTCCGGATGGATGGCTGCTGTGTAAACAACAACGTCAACAGAGTCCTTGATGTTGGAAGCACGCTGTCCGTAGTAGAGGGTAGCCCCTTTTTCCTCGAGAAGAGTGGTCAGCGGGCTTTTCTTCGCGTCAGAGCCGGAGATGGTGAATCCCTCTTCCAGAAGGACCTCAGCCAGTCCGCTCATGCTGATTCCGCCAATACCAATGAAATGGATGGCGATCGGTTTATGAAAGTCTATCTGATACATAATGATAATCTCCTTAATTTATTAACTGTGAAAATACGAAACAGTTACGCTAATATTATACCCCTTGAGGGTGGAAATGAAAAGTCTAAGTTTGATGGATGAAAAAATATACAATAAAATGTCGAAAAATTGTGCAGAACTCACATAAAAAATAATGCAACGTTTTTTCGTAACACAAAAAACGTGTGCAATAAATATAAAAAACACAAAGTTTACACAAAAAAATTGTAAATAATGTTCACTAATCTTGATGAGTATGGTATAATTAAAAAATCAAACAAAACAAGAGGTGAGTGCATGATTAAGAAAGAGATGATCGCCATGCTGCTGGCTGGCGGTCAGGGCAGCAGACTTGGAGTATTGACAGCTAAGGTAGCGAAACCAGCGGTCGCCTTTGGGGGAAAATATCGTATCATTGATTTTCCGCTGAGTAACTGTATTAATTCAGGCATTGACACAGTGGGCGTTCTGACGCAGTATCAGCCATTGCGTCTGAATACACATATCGGAATCGGAATCCCGTGGGATCTGGACAGGAATGAGGGCGGTGTGACCGTATTGCCTCCATATGAGAGGAGCGACAACAGCGAATGGTACACCGGAACAGCAAATGCGATTTTCCAGAATCTCGATTACATGGAGCAGTATAATCCGGATTATGTGCTGATTCTTTCCGGCGACCACATCTACAAGATGGACTATGAGATCATGCTGAATTTCCACAAGGCAAACAAAGCGGATATCACAATTGCATGTATGCCTGTCCCTATGGAGGAAGCAAGCCGTTTCGGCATCATGGTGACTGACGAGACAGGACGTGTGAAGGAATTCGAGGAGAAACCGGAGAAGCCGAGCAGCAATCTGGCTTCTATGGGAATTTACATATTTAGCTGGCCTGTGCTGAAGGAGGCTCTGATCGCACTTAAGGCACAGAGCAACTGTGACTTTGGCAAGCATATCCTTCCTTATTGTAAGGACAAAGGGCAGAGACTTTTTGCCTACGAATACAGTGGATACTGGAAGGATGTTGGAACTCTGGGATCTTATTGGGAAGCCAATATGGAACTGATCGACATTGTTCCGGAGTTCAATCTTTATGAAGAATACTGGCGGATCTATACCAAGGGAGATATTATCCCGCCTCAGTATATCGCAGCGGATGCAGTGACAGACTGCTGTCTGATCGGCGAGGGCACGGAGATCTACGGTGAGGTCTATCATTCCGTCATCGGACCGAATGTCGTGATCGGCAAGGGAACGGTTGTGAAGGATTCCATCATTATGAGGAACACTGTAATAGGAGAGAACTCCGTTCTGGACAAGGCAATCATAGCAGAGGATGTCACCGTTGGCGATAACGTTATCATTGGATGCGGAGAAGAGGCGAAGAACGTCCTCAAGCCTGCAGTTTATGCGTTCGGACTTGCTACGATCGGAGAGCAGAGCGTCATACCGGACAATGTTAAGATAGGAAGAAACACTGCAATTTCAGGAATTACTGCAGCGGAGGATTATCCGAACGGAATTCTTGAGAGTGGACAGGTGATCAAAGCAAAGGATGGTGAGCAGTCATGAAGGCAATCGGGATTATCCTTGCAGGCGGCAACAACAGCCGTATGCGGGAATTGTCGGACAAGAGAGCAATCGCAGCAATGCCGGTAGCCGGAAGTTACCGCAGTATAGATTTCGCACTGAGCAATATGGCAAATTCACACGTACAGAAAGTTGCCGTACTGACCCAGTACAACGCAAGATCCCTCAACGAACACTTAAGTTCCTCCAAATGGTGGGACTTCGGCCGTAAGCAGGGAGGACTTTTTGTATTTACCCCTACGATCACCAAGGACAACAGCCTGTGGTATCAGGGAACAGCAGATGCCATTTACCAGAACATTGATTTCCTCAAGAAAAGCCATGAGCCGTATGTTGTGATCGCATCCGGCGACTGTATCTACAAGATGGATTACAACAAGGTTCTGGATTTCCATATTTCGAAACGTGCAGACATCACTGTTGTATGTACGACATGTAAGGACCAGAGTGAAGTAGAGCGTTTTGGCGTGGTCCGCATGAATGATGACTGCAGGATCGAAGAATTCGAAGAGAAACCGATCGTATCCAATTACAATACGATCTCTACCGGCATTTATGTCATCAGGCGCCGCCAGCTGATCGAGCTTCTGGAGCGCGCTGCCCAGGAAGGCAGACATGATTTTGTAAACGATATCCTTATCCGTTACAAAAACCTCAAACGAATTTACGGCTATAAGATAGATACATACTGGAGCAATATTTCCACTGCGGAAGCATATTATCGGACCAATATGGCATTCCTGCAGCCGGAGATCCGGAACTATTTCTTCAAACAGGAACCGGCAATCAAGACCAGGATCGACGACCTTCCACCGGCGAAGTACAATCCGGGAGCAGTCGTAAAGAACAGTCTTGTTGCAAGCGGATGCATCATCAATGGTACAGTTGAGAATTCTGTGCTGTTCAAGGATGTTTACGTAGGCAACAACTGTGTGATCAGGAATTCCGTGATCCTCAATGATGTTTATCTGGGCGATAATGTCCGGATCGAGAACTGCATCGTTGAGAGCCGAGATACGATCAGGGCAGATTCCTGTTACACCGGTGAGGACGGCAAGGTTCGTATCATTGTAGAAAAGAATGAAAGGTACGCATTATAATCAGGTCGCTGGTAATGGTGGCAGATAAATACAGAATCAAACTGTGCGTATGAAAAATGAAAGGGGCAGCAAACAAATGAATATTACAGATGTACGTGTGAGAAAGATTGCAAAAGAAGGAAAGATGAAAGCGGTCGTTTCGATCACAATAGATGATGAATTTGTAGTACATGATATCAAGGTGATCGAGGGAGAAAAGGGATTGTTCATCGCAATGCCGAGCCGCAAGGCAAGTGACGGAGAATATCGTGATATCGCACATCCGATCAATTCGCAGACAAGAGACCATATCCAGTCTCTGATCCTGGAGAAATATCAGGAACTTCTGAATACGGAAGATGGAGAGGAACTGGAGGAAGCTGCGGCGGAATAACAGATGCCAATTGCACCAGCCTGTTGGGAGAGATCCCGGCGGGCTGTTTTTTTGTGCAGAATTGATGACAGATCTGCCTGGGGTGGTGCTGCGGAGAAAGTGGCAGACTGGTTTTACGGTGTAATTTTTTTGTAACAGGTATAGTGGATATGCGGTAAAATCGGGGATTTTTATTTGAAATGTTACATGAATGTTACAAAAATTAAATAAAAGTGTTGATTTTATGAAAAAATGTGTTATACTAAGGATACAAAAAAGTTATGAGGTGTTTATATGAAAAGTAAGAAAGTTCTTTCACTGCTGATAACATGTGCAATGACTGCTTCTATGGGAACAACCGTATTCGCTTCTACAGAAGATCAGATAGCCGCAGCACAGGCTCAGAAGCAGGAAGCGCAGGCAGGACTTGACCAGGCACAGGCAAACATCAGTGGCCTGGAGAGCAAGAAACAGGAACTCGAATCCTACCTGTCAGAACTGAATTCACAATATAATGAACTGACAGAGAGCATTTCCCAGTTAAGCACACAGGCCGCTGAGAAAGAGGACGAGTTAAACAAAGTCAAGGTTGCACTCGCCAGTGCGAAGAAGGCAGCCATCAAGCAGAAGGAAGCAATGTCCGACCGTATCCAGTACATATATGAGCACGGCGGCACAACCATGTTTGAGGCACTGATCTCAGCAGGAAGTCTTTCCGAGCTCCTGAATCAGGCAAACAACATTTCCGAGCTGTCCAAATACGACAGAAACATGCTTGAGAAATACGAGGCAACACAGCAGAATATCGCCGATCAGCAGCAGAAGATCGAGGAGGAATCCGCTTCCATCAATACTATGCTCGCAGAGAAAGGCTCCAAGCAGCAGGAGGTTCAGAACCTTGTTGCTACAACAAGCGATAACATCAGCTCCTATGTAAATCAGATCAGCGCAAGTCAGGAAGAAGCGAATGCTCTGATGGCAGAGGTCAACAACGCAGACAATGATATCGCAGTCCTGATGGAGCAGGCTGAGCAGGAGCGTGCAGCTGAGGAAGCAGCGGCTCAGGCAGCAGCCGAGGCAGCGGCAGCAGAAGCTGCAAATGAGGAGGATTCTTCTGATTACAGCGAGGATGCATCCAGTGACGAGGATTACTCTGAGGACGAGTCCTATGATGAGAGTGATGATTCCTACACAGAGGATAGTTCTTCTGACAGCTCCGATGATTATTCTGAGGATGATAATGCAGGAACTATCGATGATGACAGCCAGTATACAGGTGAAACAGAGGATACTTCCAGTGATGATTCCAGCGAGGATACAAGCTCTGACAGTTCTTCTGACAGCAGCGATACATCTTCCAGCGACAGCAGTTCTTCTTCTGACTCCAGTCAGGGAACTTACCTTGGAAACTTCAAGCTGACTGCTTACTGTAACTGTGCGATCTGCTGCGGAACAGCAGGAAACGCAACAGCCAGCGGAACCATGCCGGTAGCAGGACGTACCGTAGCCATGGCAGGCGTACCATTCGGAACCAAGCTTCTCATCAACGGCAACGTTTACACCGTAGAAGACCTTGGAACTCCATACGGACACGTAGATATTTACTGCAGCAGCCACAGCGAGGCACTGAGCTTCGGACTGCAGTATGCAGATGTTTACCAGCTTAACTAAATTCAATTATTAATGAATATAATAAAAAGCCTGTACCCCAGGACCACTTGTCGGTTGGATGAGTGGTGTGGGGCGCGGGCTTTTTTGATTTACAGGTACGGTGTACCGGGGATTTCGGGGTAGCTGCCCATGCCGATGAGGAGTTCGAGGCCGACCTGGCGGGCTTCGAGGACGGCGGCTTTGACAGCACTGGCATCGCCGGAGATACCGAGGATGACCTCATTGGAGTGGCTGGTGCCGATGCTTGGGGTCATGTAGCAGGCGATGTTGACGGCGGAAGCTTTCATTGCGGCGTCAGCCATGACGAGGCCGATCGCAGCAGGGGATCCTGCCATGAAGCCGAAAGCCTGTCCCGGTACAGCGTGGAAAGCTTTTTGCAGGGCTGCGCCTGCGCTGGCGGAAAATGTAAATTCAAGATGTCCGGAGTCGCTGATGTACAGCTCTCCGGCATTTTTTTTCGTGAGTTCAAGTGCGAGTTCGATCGCGTGGCGTACATCGGAAACATCGTTACCGCCGATCACGATGTAGTTGCCGTGGCCGCCCCAGCCCTTGGTGTCTCTTGGAAATTCGATGGAGAGGACTTCGGTGTTGGTGGCTTTGACTGCGTCGTCTATTGCGGTGATCTGACCGGCGGCTCCGGTCCGGGAGCTGAAGAGACCGAGGGTGTGGTATTTGGTGCTGATGTTCATGGTGGATAGTAAGGTGTCATCTATGCCGGAGATGACGAGGCCGATGGTGTCGAGGACGGTGGTGCCGACGAATTCGGTGCGGGTGCAGTGGGTGCTGATGTTGTGTATATCTATCATAGTGGGTTCTCCTTTCGCCCGCCGCTGGCGGGCGAGTTTTGTGTGTTAGTTATAATATACGATATATTATTGAGTCTGACAAGGGCTTTGAAAAGCCTTGCGAGGGGAGGGCACTCATAGTTGCGAAGGTCGTTCTCCCCTCGCGCTCCCCTCCTGACCACGCGGAGGGCTGTTTCGCTGGGCGCGAAAAGCGCCGGGGCTATTGACGGGGGCGGAGTGTGGGTATCGGCATGAGACTTTTGCTCAGTTTCTGCAGTTTGTCGGTGTGGGAAGTGAAACCGCTAGGGAAGATGCCTGCCGTATGGAGCATATCGTCAGCGAGGAGACAGTCCGGCAGGTTTGCAATTTTGTGAATTATGGAGAGACTTTTGAGAGAGTTTTGCGGTATACGGATCTGAGTTATCGGTATGCACCTGGAGACTATGTTTTTTTGATGGGGATTTATTATATGGAAAAAACGTATTCCCGCAGGTTCGCGCGGGAATTTCATGATTTTTCCCAGAATATCAGGCTTCATGTCGAGGAAGAAAAAAGCTGGTTTGAGCTTGAGATCAATCCGGAGCCAGACAGTGATCTGGGATGCCTCTGGTACAAAGATCAGCAAAAATGGATCCGTGCGGAACTGCATAAGGGGAAACCTGTCATTCCTTCTGATGTTTTTGAATTTTCAATTCAGAGACAGGACCCTGTCATCGAGGGAAATGCCCTGATCGCGTTTGCGAATGAGGACGAGGAACCGGTGGACTGGAACAGCAGGGAACTGGATGTTCATATATGGTGAGACAGGCTTGTTTTTTCACTGGAAAGGAATATACAAAAAAGGACAAAAACTATGAAAGATCTACTTCATCCTTCACTGCTTCAGATTAACTATCTGATGACTCTGGAAAAAATTGAAAAAAAGCGTGGCTGTGTGGGGACTGTTGCCGATATCTGTGGTGTGAGCCACGGTCCGGTAAGTCGTTTTTTTAAGGAATGCGTAAATTATGGGTATCTGACGGAACAGTATACTTTTACTGAGGCTGGCACTCGTGCGCTCAGGATGTATGAGCGCATTCTGCAGGTTACGCAGTCTTATCTGACCCGTCTGGGAGTGAGCGAAGAATCCCGGCAGGAATCGCTTCGCCAGCTGATAGAAAATGTCGATTATGAACTTCTTCTGTCTATCACCAGAAGTGATACGCAGGTAAAAAAAGACACTACGATCTCGCAGGAATCTTCTACGCCGAATTTCCTGGAAAAAGTCCTTGAAAGGGGCAATTATGAGGTGGGGATAGCGCTTCATCAGGTGAACCGTACCGGCGGCCCGCGTCTTTCCATGGCACATCAGGGGTTTGAGCATATTGCGGTGATCCGTAATAATAGCCGGGGAAGCTGGCTCGAACTTACGATCTGTCCGGTACATGGCATTTCCCGGATCGATGGCAAGGATATGACGGGGTGGCTTTCGTCCCTTAAGTATGAGAATCATGGGCAGTTGTGCGAAGTTGACCTTCGCGCGAATAAGGTGAGAATCCCGCTGAGCGCGTGTCGGTTTACGCGGAGCAGTCATGGGAATATTAAGGGAATGATCATGATCACGGTGACTTGTACTGCGGGGAAGGCGCATATGCCGGAGAGCACGGCGTTGCTAACCTTCTGGATGTGAGGGGAGAGTGCTTGTTTGGAGGTGGTGAGTTGGCTGAGAGTTATTTATTAAGATTTTTTTGTTGGCTTGAATCTACTTGATTGTGGTTTGGGCCATTTTTTTATGGGAATTTTGTGGATTCGGATACCAATAGAAATCAGATCTATACAAACCATCCCCAGTCCCAATCAACAATCTGCGTGTCCACAGGACACCCTACCCCATACAAAACCCAAGACTCAGGGAGCCACAGCGCAACCCAGAATCCCATTCATACGAAAATCTCCCGACCTGAAACACCAGGAGAATTTTTCAAAGGGCACCCCACACGACAAAATTTCCGTCCAACACCCAGCCCAGGGGTTGTCAGAGGACGGGCGACGTCCCTTGACGGTCTTCTTACGCCACTCAGGCAAAAAATCCCCCGGACAAAAGGCAAAAAATAAAAAAAGTAGAAACAAATATTTACCTAACTTTATAAAAAGTTTCGTTGACCAGAAATATAATTCCTGTTAAAATTAAGAACATAAAGTACTATAAACAAGGAGTTGATACAGAAAAAACTTCATCTGCACAGAGGACAAAAATTTTCTGAAACAAAAACCCAAAATTAAAAATACATTCCGATAATACTCTAAAAAAATACATTTCAAGCTGATAAAAAAATACATAAAACACACTGCAAAATTATTTTATCATTACGAATGGAGGACGTTATCGAAATGGGAACCACTGGTATAGCTCCAGATAATGAACTGGAACAGCACTACATAAGATACAAAGACGTAATAAAAGAACTTACGATCATGAATGATATCTTCATGCGAAATGTACTGAAGAAACGCGAATGTGCAGAATATATTCTGCGTATCATAATGGAAATGAAGGACCTGCAGGTTGTGGATCACATTGTCCAGAAGGATTACAAGAATCTACAGGGCAGATCAGCAATTCTTGACTGCGTGGCAAAGGACGATAAAGATAAGAGATATAATGTAGAAATCCAGCAGGAATCAGAAGGCGCATCGCCGAAAAGAGCACGCTATCACAGCGGCCTGCTGGATATGAACACATTAAATCCGGGTCAGGATTATGAGGAGCTGCCGGAGAGTTACGTGATCTTTATCACACGAGATGACGTACCAGGAAAAGGTCTGCCGATTTATCATGCAGATCGGGTCATCGAAGAAACGGGAGATATGTTTGGAGATGGCGCACATATCATATATGTAAACTCCTCAATTCAGAACGAGGACACAGACCTGGGACGATTAATGCATGATCTGCATTGCAAGAACGCAGATGAAATGTATAGTGAAATCTTGTCAAAACGAGTATCAGAATTAAAAGAGACAGAAGGAGAGACGGGTAGTATGTGCGAAGCATTAGAAGAATTGATGAAAGAAATGCGTCAGGAGTGCGAAATAAACGAACGCAGAAAAACGGCAAAAGCTCTTTTTCAGAGGGGAATGTCAATAAAAGAAATCGCCGAAGTCATCAGCGAAAAAGAAGCCACCGTAGAGAGTTGGTTGGAGGCTGCCGGGCGGTGAGGAAGAAAATGTAGAAAGCTGGCTGGAGGCTGTCGGGCAGTAATGAAGAGAGCGTAGAAAGTCAGCAGCAGGTTGCCAGGTGGTAATATAAGTTGACTTTAACTAACCACATGTGTTAGCTTCATAGAAGATGAGTTAGCGTAAAGTAACCATCCCGGCCCCCACCCAGGTCGATGATACCGAAATAGCAAGGTTGCATCGATTTATGTACTTATTCTATTTCTCGATGCCTATTATGCCCGATATGTAAAGTTTGCGTCATCGATTTATACGCTTGCGTGGCGTGCTGCATTATGTGGAACAGTACTGCAATCATTTTATTGCGTTTAAACTGCTGGCGATCACCCGGCAGCAGGGGTGTTTGCACTGGCGGCATATCTGGTTGTGGGCGTTGTGATCCCGTTCTGGAACGGCAGAAGAGGCGGCGGCAGCGGTATGAAATTCCGTACGGAATTTGGCAAACTGAACAGTTTTGTGCTGGATTCTCTGCGTGGTCTGGACGAGACGATCCAGTACCAGCAGGGCGCGAAACGTGCGGATGAGATGCAGAAGAGGTCTGACGGACTGGCGGGGATGCAGAAGAAGTTGAGCGAGATGGAAGGAAGCCAGAGATCAGTGACGAATCTGGTGATCCTGATCGCGTCTTTCGGAATGCTGTTTTTGACGCTGAATCTGTATGGACAGGGCAGTATCGGATATGACGGAGTGCTGACCTGCACGATCGCCATGATGGGCTCCTTCGGCCCGGTTGTGGCACTGTCAAGCCTTTCCAATAACCTCAACCAGACGCTTGTAAGCGGGGAGAGAGTGCTGTCGATCCTTGAGGAGAAACCGCAGGTAGAGGAAGTTGAGGGCGAGTGGATGCCTGGTGCACAGGCGTGCAGGAATGTGACTGCTGATGTGCAGAGTGGTGCAGGGCAGAGGAAGTCTGCTTTGGTAGTGGATGGTTTAAAACGGGATGCTGCCAGTGCATCTGATGGAGTGGGAGTGTCTGCGAAGCAGGATGTTGGTAATGGTGCTGCAGGATGGACATTTTCTGGCGCAGATGCGGAGCATGTGACGTTTGCATATGATAATGAAGTGATTCTGGACGATTACTCACTGGATATTCCGGCAGGAAAGATCCTAGGGATCCACGGGACGAGCGGTTCTGGTAAATTCACACTTCTCAAGCTGTTGATGCGTTTCTGGGATGTGAATTCCGGCGCGCTCCACGTAGACGGCGAAGACGTGCGAAAGATTCCTACAAAGCATCTCCGCGACATGGAAAGCTACGTGACACAGGAGACCCACCTGTTCCATGATTCCATAGCCAACAACATCGCAATCGGCAAGCCGGGCGCGACGCGCGAGGAGATCATGGAAGCCGCCCGCAAAGCGTCCATCCACGACTTCATCATGCACCTTCCCAAAGGCTACGACACAGAAGTAGGCGAACTCGGAGACACCCTCTCTGGTGGCGAAAAACAGCGAATTGGCATCGCCCGCGCTTTCCTTCACGGCAGTCCGTTCCTTCTCATGGACGAACCGACCTCAAACCTTGATTCCCTGAACGAAGGCATCATACTCAAATCCCTCAGAGAATCCGCAGAAGAGAAGACGGTGGTTCTTGTATCACACAGGAAATCCACTATGAATGTGGCAGATGTGGTATTTGAGATGAAAGAAGGAAGGATTTCCTAAAAGACATAAATCCGGGTAACTATTCTGAATTGCAGCTATTCCCGCCCCGCGGAGCCTCACCCCGCAGGCGGGGATATATTATTAGAGGAAGTAACGGGCAAAATGCCTCATTTTATAGGAGATCTTGACGACTGCCGCGATAATTTGCGAAACTCTCAAAGCATGTTTCTTGTAGTTCGAATAATACAAACAAAACACACGATACAATCACTTATATCCCAACAAAAAATTTTTTTAAATTTTTTCAAAAAATCTGTTGACAATTCCGATACCCTATAATATAATATGTCTTGCGTTGAACGACATAACAAATTTAAACAACGAAATAACGAAGTGTGGCTCAGTTTGGTAGAGCGCTGCGTTCGGGACGCAGAGGTCGCAGGTTCAAATCCTGTCACTTCGACTAACGATGAAGGAATTCCTTATTTTAAGGAGTTCCTTTTTACGTTGTCATAGAAAAACAAGAAATTCTCTCTCAAATCTTTATGTCGAAATTTGCGATGACAACAATATCCCGATCTTTGCGATGACAGCCAATACCTTTGCAAGCGACCGCAAAAACTGCCGCGATGCGGGAATGAACGGATATATCCCGAAACCTGTCAGCATCAAGGAGATTACGGATACTTTGAACGGAAGTACACATCAGTTATAATTTTACAGAAATCATGAGGGACGAGCGATCGTCCCTTTTGTGAAGAAAAGAGGAAAAAATGGTTACAGACCTGACAAAGGAACATCCGGATAAAACGTTATGGCGTTTTTTGCTTCCGATGATGTTCAGTGTGGCTTTTCAACAGATATACAATATTGCGGACAGTATGATCGCGGGAAGATTTGCGGGAGAGGATGCGCTGGCTGCGGTTGGGGCGTCTTACCCGATCACTGTTATTTTTATGGCATTTGCTGTGGGAATGAACCTTGGGGCATCTGTGATCGTATCAAGACTGTTTGGAGCGGGTGACCGCAAAGGCGTGAAGCGTGCTGTTACGACGGCTTTTGCCTCATCACTGAGTCTAGCTGTGATTCTGACAGTGTATGGATATTTTTTCTGCCGCAATATGATGGAATGGATCCACACGCCACAGAATATCATGCAGGACGGTGTGCTATATCTTAAGATTTATGTGTTTGGACTGATCTTTCTAATGCTGTACAATGTCTGTACGGGGATTTTTACTGCACTTGGTGATTCCAGGACGCCGCTGTGGTTTCTGCTTGGATCATCGGCAGGAAATATTGTCCTGGATCTTCTGTTTGTGGCGAAACTTCACTGGGGCGTAGCCGGTGTTGCATGGGCGACATTTATTGCACAGGGGATTTCGGCGGTGCTGGCGCTTGTTACATTGCTGGCGAGACTGCAGAAGTTTGCAGGAACGGAAAGAGTGCCGCTGTTTGACAGGAAACTTTTTGTACAGATCCTTGCAATTGCGGTGCCGAGTATTCTGCAGCAGAGTGTTTTGAGCGTGGGTAACCTTTTTGTCCAGGATATCGTAAACAGATATGGGTCAGCAGTCGTTGCAGGATATTCCGGGGCGATCAAACTGAATACATTTGCGATCAATATTTTTATGACGCTTGGTTCCTGCCTTTCGAGTTATACGGCACAGAACATTGGCGCAGGAAAACAGGAGAGGATTCCGATGGGATTTCGGACAGGGCTGAAACTTTCGGAGCTGACAGCACTTCCGTTTGTAGTCCTTTATTTCGGACTCGGCCAGCAGATGATGGGACTTTTCCTGAATGCAGAAAGCTCAGCGGCGATCCATGCGGGTGTGATGTTTCTTCGGATCGTCTCGCCGTGGTATTTCATGATCGTGGTGAAACTTATGACAGATGGGATCATCCGTGGTTCCGGGGCAATGATCTACTTTGTCATCGCGACGATTCCGGACCTGATTCTTCGAATCGGATTTGCACTGATGCTTTCGCCCAGATTTGGAAGTACGGGAATCTGGATGGCGTGGCCGTTCGGGTGGATCGCAGCAACTGTATTGACGATTATTTTCTATCGGAAAGTAAAAAATGGATATAGAATGAGAAATGCCGCTGGTCAGAAATGACTGGCGGTGTTTTTTTGTTTGTGTATTGAGAAATTGTCGGTAGTGTTTCCGGGGATTCTATGGTGGGTCTGAGTGGGAAAATAAAAAGTACGAAATGGACTACATGAAAAGAAAACTTATGAGAAAGTGAAAAAACGGATCATATGAGATTTTTGAAAAATTCCCCGACATCGCAGTGCAAAATCTGTGAGAGTGCGAGCAGTTCACTGACTTTGATGTTCATACGGTTTGTTTCCAGCTTTGCGTAAGTGCTTTTGGAGATCGGGATTCCCATGAGATTCAGACGGGCGATCACCTGATCCTGTGTGAGCTTGTTCTGATAACGCATCTGCTGAATATTCCCGCCGATGTCCAGGTCCGGTCGTATTTTCTGCATATCGTCTTCCTCATAAATAAATTTCGCAATAAAGAAAGCTCTTATGCATTGATGATATAGACGAATTCTTTTATAATGTTTCGTAATAGGGAAACATTTGTCCTGAAACGGAAAAGACATAACATAAAAAACAACACGTCTGATCCGCAGGAAAAGAAGGAGTAAATATGGGGATAGAAAATGAATTGTCACAGATATGTGCAATGATCGAGAGCGGGAAACTTTGTTATGCGGATGCGGTGTATTATCTGAATCTGATGAGAAAAAAATATGGGATCTGGGAGAAAGAGTTTCGGCAGATTTGTGATGTGTGGAGCCAGAAGGGGGAACTGAGCGGAGAACTGGATCGGCACAGAGACAGAGCAGAAGATGAAGCAGATGGATTGTATCAGAGAGTTCTGGACGGATTGTATGAGATGGTGGAACTGGGAGAAATAACGCTGGAAATGATGGCGGAAAATCTGTGGGAGGATGCTTATGAAACAAAAAAAGATCCATGCAGAGGTTATGTCGGTTTTTATCCGGAGCTGCCGGGCTGCATCGGATATGGGAAAGATAAGGAGATGCTTCGTGAGAATATGAAGGAATCTCTGGAGAAATGGGTCCGCGCGGGATATGAGCAGTGGCGCGAGCGATGGATCATGGGTGGATGCGAGAAACTGTAAGGTCTATTTTGAAATGGGGGTTCATATACATAAGTGATGTAAAAAATCAGGAGGATATACTTTGGCGGAATATCGACGCTTTGTGGCGTATGTATATGAATATCTGAAAGGAAAAAAAGGGAGTAACTGTGGATTCATCAGGGTAGAAGCCTGGGGGAAAGTGTGCAGGATGGAGATCCATCTGCGCTGTCCGGGACTGCTTGCGGGAACGGAATGTGGTGTTTATGGGTTTGTGAGGAAAAAAGGACTGCTTGACGGCAGCAGGATCGGAAACTGCCGGACGGAAGAGGGAAAGATGGACTGTCTGCTGGAAACGGAGACGATGGCTGTCGGGCAAGGGAAGATCCCGCTTGGGGAAATGAATGGTATGGTGCTGATCCTGGAAAGTGGAGGATTCTTTGGCACAGAATGGGATGACCAGCCGATCCGGCCGGAGGACTTCCGGGTGATGCCGGAGGCACGGAAGGAGCCGAAATCTGATGGGGAATCGAAGCGTGTTGGAACGGAAGAAGGAAAGACTGATCGTGGAGGACAGGAGCAGGAAACGGAAGATGCGAAATTGATGGGAAGTCTACACAATAATGTAGAAAATGCTGGCGAGGATGAAAGAGATATAGTGGATGGAAACATAACGGAACAGAGTGCAGGTGAAGGGGCGATGAAATCTCAGGATAAATCGTCGCAGGATATGGACACTTCGCGGCCGGAAATCCATACTCAGTCCATAGAAGGGCAGGAAATCGAAGAATATCCGCGTCCACCGTATGGTCCGGTGCCGGGAGGACCGAATCGTCCACCGAAGCCACCGCGCCCACCGCATCAGCCAGGGGCGGGTCATCCGATACCGCCGCCGATGCCGGGTCCAGGTCGCCCAGTACCACCCCCGCCGCCGCGTCCACCACACATGTCCGGGCAGGCTCGTACATCGAAGCCTATCGGTACCCCATGTGACGCATTTAACGATGGCGAGCTGACCGACTGCCGCAAGATCACCCCGGAAGAACTCTGCTTCCTGGGCCGCCGCGCCTGCATGCTGCGTAACAATCGCTTCTTACAATACGGCTACTATAATTTCGGGCATCTTCTTCTCTGCCGTAACACCTGCGGACAATGGATCCTCGGCGTCCCCGGCGGTTACGACCAGCAGGAACGCTTCATGGCGAATATGTTCGGCTTTTCCTATTTCAAAGAAAGTCCCAACATCCGCATCCCAAAAGGCAAAGGAGGCTACTGGTATCGCCTAATCGATGCCCCGAATCTCAACTCTTGAGATATTTTCCAGAAGAATTTCCCGGAAATGTTCCAGTTCTTCCAGAGAATAACTGCTGAATCCAGGCTGCAGAACCTCGTCCGAGTCTCTGTAAGCCTGGAGATAATAAGCTTTGGCACCCTTTAACCATACGCCGATCTTATGGAAATCTTCTTCGCTGTGCAGTTCGCGCACAACTGTCGTCCGGAATTCATAATCCAGTTTCCCGTGCAGCAAAAAATCAACCGTTTCTTTTACCGCATCCAGATCGGGCTTCAGAAGCCCGGTCAGGGAAGGGTAATTCTCCGGACAGGCTTTGATATCGACAGCAGCCATCTGGATGAGATCTTTTTCTGCAAGATCTTTCAAAACTTCTGGCTGAGTTCCGTTTGTGTCAAGTTTGACCGGATATCCCATCTCGCGGATTTTAACAATAAAATCTTCAAGGTCTGCACTCAGTGTCGGTTCCCCGCCGGAAATACAGACCCCTTCCAGAATCCCGGTCCGTTTTTTGAGAAAACGCAGAACTTCTTCCTCAGAAATCTCCGGCTCCTCGGAAGGATGCAGCACCAGAGAACTGTTCTGGCAGAACGGACAGCGGAAATTGCAGCCGCCAAGAAAGACCGTCGCCGCAACCCGCCCCGGATAATCAAGTAATGTCGTTTTATTTAAACCATGTATATGAGGCATGATTTCCCCTTCTTTCATCATGATATCTGATATTTTATTCTAGTTATTTTTCGTTGCTTTTGCAAGCGGATTTCTTTATACTGGATAGCAGTAACTGATTGTTACTGTTCAGAAAGCAAGTGAGTTGAAGGTTCATGGAAATCAGGAGGCAGGATGACTCTACGGGAGGTAAAACGCTTAAAGACCCATGAAATTTAGAGGCCTGAATGACTTGACAGGAAGTAAGTTATTTAAAGGTCTACAGAAATTGGATAGGGAAATGACTGGGAGATGAGTAAGTTATAAGGAAGTCAACAGAAGTTAGGAGTTTTGGATGACTACGGTAAAAGAAAGTAGCAACAGAGTACATAAATTCAAAAAAATGGATGGTTTGAATTGTACTTGTCTACAGGCAAGTCAATAAATTGTCCCCATGAGGATGGTCCAGAGGACACTTATTTACATGAAGGTCTTTCTACCTGAAATACCAGTGAACAGTAACAACTAATTAGAAACTCCATCAGATAAAAAAGGGAGAAATTATGTTGACAGAACAGGAAAAATTCATGAAAGAAGCGATCCGTCAGGCAAAAAAAGCCCGGGCACTGGAAGAAGTTCCGATCGGCTGTGTGATCGTATACGAAGGCAAGATCATCGCAAGAGGATATAACCGCAGAAATACAGACAAGAACACCCTGTCCCACGCAGAACTGAACGCGATCCGCAAAGCAAGCAAAAAACTTGGCGACTGGCGGCTGGAAGGCTGCACGATGTACGTGACACTCGAACCATGCCAGATGTGTGCCGGCGCACTCGTCCAGTCACGGATCGATGAGGTGGTGATCGGAAGCATGAATCCCAAAGCAGGATGTGCGGGCTCAGTCCTGAACCTTCTTGAAGTAGAAGACTTCAATCATCAGGTAAAAACCACCAGAGGCGTCCTCCAGGAAGAATGTTCCACAATGCTGTCCGACTTCTTCCGCGAACTCCGCGAAAAGAAAAAACAACGCAAAATGCTCGCAAAGCAGGAAGCACAGCAAATGCAGGAGCAGAAAACAGAGGAACAGTAAATCTTGTTTTTTGCAGAAATCGTGCTATGATAATAAACAAAGAGTGATTGCAGAAGCCGTATGCTGAACAGCAATCCGATAAACGAGGAGGAAATGAAAATGACAGTAGAAGCATTAAGAAAAGACATGGTAGCAGCCATGAAAGCAAAGGATAAAACAACCAAGGAAGCAGTATCCGCTCTGATCTCCGCAGCCAAAAAAGCAGCCATCGACGAAGGATGCCGTGATGATATTCCGGAAGCGCTGGTTGACCGCGTGATCCTCAAAGAATTAAAGACAGTCAAAGAACAGCTCGATACCTGCCCGGAAAGCCGTGAGGACCTTCGTGCAGAATACCAGGCAAGATACGATGTAATCGCAAAATACGCACCACAGCAGATGAGCGCAGAAGAGATCAAGACTTATCTGGAAGAGAAATTCGCAGAAGTTCTCGCAACCAAGAACAAAGGCCAGATCATGAAAGCTGTCATGGGCGACCTCAAAGGTAAAGCAGACGGCAAACTCATCAACCAGGTAGTAGCAGAGTTCTGCAAATAAAACACGGAATAAACAGACCGGAAACTGTCAGGTAAGAAATCCTGTAGTTCCCGGTCTGTTTGTATAAAGAAACTTCTGCCTGTAAAAAATAAAAATACTCCAATGCCATCTCTGTCATCGGAGTATGAAAGTTCTTTATTTCCGCGCGCCGCACTTCGAAATGTTCCCATGGACGTTACCTCTACAGTTAACTCGGCCCAGGCACCCTCACGGCACACAAGAGGTTCTGCTTAGTGCTGCTGCATTCCTGCCCTGACACGGTTCACAGAGTCCTGTTGCGTGAGACCCAAACGTCAACGCCACTTATAAAGGGCAGCCCCACAGGAGACAAGCCTCAGATTGGCATCACCCCTGCTGTAGCGGATTGCAGGTACAGGGCACCGCTATCTCCCCGGCTGCGCGGAATTTAAGTATAAACGATTTTTGTATACTTGTCAAGAGGGGGCAAAGTATTATATAATAGAAATCAAATTGCAGATGTTTTTTGATACAGATTTTTAAACGACTGCAAAATCTACTTTGCGTAGAAAACAATACGCAGTGAGGAGGACAATTCTATGATCAAGAGAATCGGAATGTTGACAAGCGGCGGCGACTGCCAGGCTTTAAATGCAACCATGCGAGGTGTTGTAAAGGCTCTGTCCAATACAGTGGACGACCTGGAAGTTTACGGCTTTGACGATGGATATAAAGGACTCATCTACGGCAAATACCGTATGCTGACCGTGAAGGATTTCTCCGGTATCCTGACAAGAGGCGGCACGATCCTCGGTACATCCCGTCAGCCATTCAAACTGATGCGCGTGCCGGATGAGAAGGGCCTTGACAAAGTAGAGGCTATGAAACAGACCTACTACAAACTCTGCCTGGACTGCCTCGTTATCCTTGGAGGAAACGGAACACAGAAAACAGCCAATCTGTTAAGAGAAGAAGGTCTCAACATCATCCATCTTCCGAAGACGATCGATAATGATATCTATGGCACAGATATGACTTTTGGATTCCAGAGTGCAGTAAATATCGCTACCAACGCGATCGACTGCATCCACACAACAGCAACTTCTCATGGCCGCGTATTTATCGTGGAGATCATGGGACACAAGGTTGGAAGCCTGACACTCCATGCCGGAATCGCAGGCGGCGCAGATATCATCCTGATCCCTGAGATCCCATATGATATCAAGAAAGTATGCTCCGCGATCGAGAAACGTAACAAAGAAGGCAAGCGTTTCACGATTCTCGCAGTAGCCGAGGGTGCGATCTCCAAGGAGGACGCAGAACTTCCTAAGAAGAAATACAAAGAAAAACTCGAAGCAAGAGCCAAGAAATACCCGTCAGTTTCCTACGAGATCGCAGATCAGATTAATCAGGTCATCGGAAGCGAAGTACGTGTCACTGTTCCGGGACACATTCAGCGAGGCGGCGAGCCGTGCCCGTATGACCGCGTTCTTTCTACAAGGATCGGTGCAGGTGCAGCAGAGGCCATTCTGGATGAGGAATACGGCATCATGATCGGTATCATCAATGGCAAGATCAAGAGAGTTCCGCTTGCAGAATGCGCTGGCAAACTCAAGATGGTTTCTCCGAAAGACCAGATCGTCAAAGCAGCCAAACAGATCGGTATCAGCTTCGGAGACTGAGACTAAACAATAACTGCCGCCGCGGGAGTTTTCCTGCGGCGGCTTAATGCCCGGGAATATTGACGGGAAACTGCCCGCCCGGGCAGGAAAAGGAGTACAATTATGAGTTATACTGCCCTGTACCGGAAGTTCAGGCCTGATAATTTTGCTGATGTCAAGGGGCAGGACCACATTGTGACAACGCTGACGAATCAGATCAATGCCAACCGCATCGGACACGCATATCTTTTCTGCGGAACGAGAGGTACCGGTAAGACGACTGTAGCGAAGATCCTCGCCAAAGCAGTCAACTGTCAGCATCCGGTCAATGGAAGCCCCTGTAATGAATGCGAGATGTGCAAAGCGATCCAGGCAGGAACTTCGATGAATGTGATCGAGATCGATGCGGCATCCAACAACGGTGTTGACAACATCCGTGAGATCCGGGAGGAAGTAACTTACCGCCCGACGGAGGGCAATTATAAGGTGTACATCATCGATGAGGTGCATATGCTTTCTACGGGAGCTTTTAATGCACTGCTCAAGACTCTGGAGGAGCCGCCGTCCTATGTCATCTTTATTCTGGCGACGACGGAGGCGCACAAGATCCCGATCACGATCCTTTCCAGATGTCAGAGATATGATTTCCACAGGATCTCGATCGACACGATCGCAGCCCGCCTGACAGAACTTCTTAAGGCAGAGGGCGTAGAGGCAGAGGAAAAAGCCGTCCGTTATGTGGCAAAAGCCGGCGACGGTTCCATGCGAGATGCGCTGAGTCTTCTGGATCAGTGTATTGCCTTTTATCTTGGTCAGACGCTCACCTATGACAAAGTCCTGGAAGTCCTGGGAGCCGTGGACACAGAAGTTTTCAGCAAACTTCTGCGAAAAGTCCTCGCAGGAGATGTGACCGCTGCGATCCGTAGCCTGGAGGAACTGATCGTAGGAGGAAGGGAACTGAGCCAGTTTGTAGGAGATTTTACCTGGTACATGCGAAACCTTCTCCTGGTCAAAACTTCCGACAATCCGGAAGAAGCGATCGACGTCTCATCTGAGAACCTCAAACTTCTCAAAGAAGAGAGTGAAATGACGGATATCGATACTCTGATGAGATACATCCGCATCTTTTCGGAACTTTCAAACCAGATCCGTTTCGCAACACAGAAACGAGTTCTGGTGGAGATCGCGCTGATCAAGCTCTGCCGTCCGGCAATGGAGACAAATCTGGATTCTGTCCTTGACCGTATTCGTGTGCTGGAACAGAGGATCGATGAGCGTCCGGTGCAGCAGGTCGTTGTCCAGAGTGCGGGAGCATCCGTACGGGAAGCAGCCCCGATCCCGGCAGCACCACCGCAGAAAGCCGCCCCGGAGGATCTGCAAAAGATCGTATCCGGCTGGAAGGTGATCGTCGGTCAGACGACGGCAGCTTTTAAACAGGCACTTCTGCAGTCGATCCCGAAATACAACGGAGAGACAGGCGAGCCGATACTGTATGTAGAGTTCCAGACACCGCTCGGCAGGCTTTATCCGGATGATTCCGAGGCAAAGCAGGAACTTCAGGCGATCATTGAGAAGCAGCTTGGCAAGAGCGTCGAACTTCATATGCTTGTCGCAGAGGACCATCAGCAGACAAACCTGACACAGATCACGGTGGATCAGGCGATCCGCCAGAACATCCATATGGATGTACAGATAGAGGAAGAGCCAGGCTCATCCCTGGAGGAGTAAAGAATAAAAATTTTAAGTTAATGGAGGATTTACAATCATGGCAAAACGTGGAGGATTCCCGGGCATGGGTATGCCTGGAAACATGAACAACTTAATGAAACAGGCGCAGAAAATGCAGCGTCAGATGGAAGAAAACCAGAAAGCATTAGAAGAAAAAGAATTCACAGCAACCGCAGGCGGCGGAGCAGTAGAAGTAACCATTTCCGGTAAACGTGAAGTGACCAAAGTCAAACTTGACGAAGAAGTAGTAGATCCGGACGACATTGAAATGCTCGAGGACCTGATCGTAGCAGCTACAAACGAAGCACTGCGCAAAGTCGAAGAAGAATCTACAGCAGTAATGTCCAAACTCACAGGAGGACTTGGCGGCTTAGGCGGAGGACTTCCTTTCTGATGGAATATTACAGCACACACATCAATAAGCTGATCGAGCAGCTGTCCCACCTTCCGGGAATCGGACCGAAATCCGCCCAGCGTCTGGCTTTTCATATCATGAATATGCCGAAGGACCAGGTAGGGCAGCTTACCTCATCCATCACAGAAGCAAGGGCAAAAGTCCGCTACTGCAAAAACTGCTGTACTCTGACCGATCAGGAACTCTGCCCGATCTGTGCAAATCCCAAGAGAGATGCAAGCACGATCATGGTCGTGGAGAACACCAGAGACCTTGCTGCCTATGAAAAAACCGGCAAATACGACGGTGTGTACCATGTACTTCACGGTGCGATCTCCCCGATGCTCGGCATCGGACCGGACGACATCCGTCTCAAGGAACTGATGCAGAGACTGCAGAAAGACGTAAAAGAAGTCATCATTGCGACAAATTCCAGCCTGGAAGGTGAGACAACGGCGATGTACATCAGCAAACTGATCAAACCGACCGGGATCAAAGTCACCAGGATCGCCAGCGGTGTGCCGGTAGGCGGAGATCTGGAATACATTGACGAAGTGACCCTGCTCCGTGCGCTGGAAGGCAGAGTCCAGCTTTGACAGATTTTCAGACAAAAAGCAGAAAGAGGTGACAGGCTTTGGCTAGAAAGAAGGCAACTTCTTCCCAGGTGGCAGAAAGGGCAGGGGTTTCCCAGGCCACTGTATCGATGATCCTCAATCGCAGAAATAATGTTTCTTTTTCGGAAGAAACGATAGAGAAGGTAGAGCGTGCCGCCAGAGAACTGGGGTACGAGCTGCCTCACCGCAAGCACAAAAACAACGGCAGGAAAGAAAAACTGATCGTTGTTTTTTGTCCTACTCTTACCAGTCCTTACTATGTCCTTCTGCTTCAGGGTATTGAATCTGTAGCAAACGAGAAGGGCTACGGCGTTTTTATCTGCAATACGCAGAGAGATGCCAGACTGGAAGAGCGGTATCTGAGGATGATCGGAAACATAGAACCACAGGGAATCATTTATACCTGCAATCCAAATCCGGATTTTCAGAAGAGAGTGGAGGAACTGGCACGCAGGATTCCTCTGGTTATCATCAGCAACAAAGAAAAGACGATCACCGTAGACGCGATCAATCAGGACAACACTATGGTAGGCAGGCTGATGGCACGCCACCTCCTGGACCTGGGACACAGAGATGTGGCGTTTATCACACCGCCCCTGACAAGGAGACAGTGGCAGCGTTCCAGGAGAATTGACGGTTTTGTCAAGGAATACGAGAAGGAAGGGCTTGGAGGACATGTCCTCATCAAAGCAGCCGATGAGTCGATCGACCGCAGGATGCCCCGTATGGATTCCGAATATTCCATGGGCTATCAGCTTACGATGGAACTTCTCAAAGAACAGCGCAAGTTTACCGCGATCGCCGGTCAGAATGACATGATGGCGATCGGTGCGATCGATGCGCTGGAGGAATCCAGGATCCGTGTTCCGAAGGATGTGTCCGTGATCGGCTGCGATGATATTTTTTATTCAGGGATCCGCAGGCTTTCGCTGACGACGATCGACCACTTTGTTGCCCTCAAAGGCAGAGATGCCTGTGATATCATCATAAGAAAGATCACGACAAATGATCAGTTTTATACAGGGCTTCAGCCAACGAGTGTTTATAACATCGAATACACACCGAAGCTGATCGTCCGCAAGACAACTGCATACGCGAAAACGACAGATGAGAAAGATAAAAAATAAAATAAATATATTGGGCTGAAATTATTATTAATAATTTAAAATCCCCTTCGGGAAACGATCAAAAAAACCATAAAATGTACTTGGATTTATACAAAATCCATTTGATTTTCACTCGAAGTTATTAATAAAATGCGAAATTATTAATAAAAAAATTATTAATAATTTTTGCCCGCCTTGACCTCAAAAAACTATCTGCTATAATGAAATCATCAAAGCGATGCTATTCAAAAACAGCAGAATTCAGGAGGAATCAATCATGAAATTTTTTATCGACACAGCCAATGTAGAAGACATCCGTAAAGCAAATGACATGGGAATCATCTGTGGTGTTACCACAAATCCGTCCCTGATCGCAAAAGAAGGAAGAGACTTCAACGAAGTGATCAAAGAGATCACATCTATCGTTGACGGACCGATCAGCGGTGAAGTTAAAGCTACCACAACAGACGCAGAAGGAATGATCGCAGAAGGACGTGAGATCGCAAAGATCCATCCGAACATGGTAGTTAAGATCCCTATGACAGTAGAAGGACTGAAAGCAGTCAAAGTTCTTTCCAAAGAAGGAATCAAAACAAACGTTACTCTGATCTTCACAGCTAACCAGGCTTTACTTGCTGCAAGAGCAGGTGCTACCTATGTATCTCCGTTCCTTGGAAGACTTGATGATATTTCCACAGACGGACTTCCGCTGATCCGTCAGATCGTTGAGATGTTCGAAGTAGCAGGAATCACAACAGAGATCATCTGTGCAAGCGTTCGTCATCCAATCCATGTAACAGAGTGTGCTCTTGCTGGTGCAGACATCGCAACAGTTCCATACAAAGTTCTTGAGCAGATGACAAAACATCCTCTGACAGACGCTGGAATCGAGAAATTCCAGAAAGACTACAAAGCAGTATTTGGTGAATAATATAAAGTTACTGTTCACTCCGTTCACAGTAACTTGGTCAAAATCCATTCCAAATCACCTATGGTGATGGGATTTTGCCCTGTATGTCTCGGGATTTTGCCATATTCATGGAAAAACACTTCGCGGGATACTACCTGTGAACAGTAACAATATAACAATACATATCGCTTGACGAATGCTGGAATTGGTTGTAGCATGAGTCTGTTGTAAACTAATAAAAGGAGAAATAATCATGGAGAAATTAGAGCTTCAGAAGATTGCGAACGAAGTCCGCAAAGACATCGTGACCGCAGTTCATGCTGCAAAAGCCGGCCATCCGGGCGGATCTTTATCAGCAGCAGATTTATTCACATACCTGTATTTTCAGGAAATGAACATCGATCCGAAGGATCCTAAGAAAGCTGACAGAGACCGTTTCGTACTGTCCAAAGGACATACAGCACCGGGACTTTACTCTGCACTTGCTGAGAGAGGATATTTCCCGAAAGAAGACCTTAAGACACTTCGTCATCTCGGATCTTATCTGCAGGGACATCCGGATATGAAACACATCCCGGGTGTTGATATGACAAGTGGATCTCTTGGACAGGGAATCTCCGCAGCAGTAGGAATGGCACTTTCCGCAAAACTGAGCGATGAATCTTACAGAGTATATACACTTCTTGGTGATGGCGAGATCCAGGAAGGTCAGGTTTGGGAGGCAGCTATGTTTGCCGGATTCCGCAAACTGGACAACCTGGTAGTGATCGTGGACAACAACGGACTTCAGATCGACGGTAAAGTTGACGAAGTATGCTCTCCATACCCGATCGACAAGAAATTCGAAGCATTTAATTTCCATGTGATCAATGTTGCAGATGGAAATGACATGGATCAGCTCAAAGCTGCATTCGATGAAGCAAAAGCAACCAAAGGAATGCCGACTGCGATCATCATGAAGACAGTCAAAGGTAAAGGCGTATCCTTCATGGAAAACCAGGTCGGATGGCATGGCAAAGCTCCGAATGACGAGCAGTATGCACAGGCAATGGAAGATCTGGAGAAAGTAGGTGAAGCATTATGTCAGAAGTAAAGAAAATCGCTACAAGAGCAAGCTACGGCGCAGCTCTGGTGGAACTTGGTAAAGAACATGAGGATCTTGTTGTTCTGGACGCTGACCTTGCTGCAGCTACTCAGACAGGAATGTTCAAGAAAGAATTTCCAGAGCGTCACATCGACTGCGGTATCGCAGAGTGCAACATGGTAGGAATCGCTGCAGGTCTTGCAGCTACAGGTAAGGTTCCGTTTGCCAGCACATTTGCTATGTTTGCAGCAGGACGTGCTTACGAGCAGATCCGTAACTCCGTAGGATATCCGCATCTGAATGTCAAGATCGGTGCAACTCATGGTGGAATCTCCGTTGGTGAAGACGGTGCAACACATCAGTGCTGCGAGGATTTCGCTCTTATGAGAGTTGTTCCTGGCATGGTAGTTATGTCCCCGGCAGATGATATCGAAGCAAAAGCTATGGTAAAAGCTGCTTATGAATACGAGGGACCAGTTTATATGAGATTCGGTCGTCTGGCAGTGCCGGTGATCAACGACAACCCGGATTACAAATTTGAGATGGGTAAAGGTATCGTTCTCCGTGAGGGTAAGGACGTTACGATCGTTGCAAACGGCCTCTGCGTAGCAGCTTCCCTTGAAGCAGCAGAGAAACTGGCAGCAGACGGAATCGAAGCCAAAGTTATCAATATCCACACGATCAAACCTCTTGACGAAGACCTGATTGTTGCAGCAGCAAAAGAAACCGGCAAAGTTGTCACAGTAGAAGAACATTCTATCATTGGCGGACTTGGCGGCGCTGTATGCGAATGCCTTGCAGAGAAAGCTCCTGTACCGGTAAAACGTATCGGTGTCAACGACAGATTCGGTGAATCCGGACCGGCAGTTGCTCTTCTTGAGAAATATGGTCTGGATGGAGAAGGTATCTACAAACAGGTCAAAGAATTCGTCTAAGATCTGAGATCTGTTACAGGAATCATTTCGAGGATTCCCTGAACGATCGTGTCCGCGAGGAAAACGACCGTAGACAGGCGAGTCGTCTGGAGCGTGAGCTGTTCAAGCACACCGGAGACATTGACGATCCCTGTAATATGAATATGGCCGACTGACGGCAGCTGTTTATGAATTGCTGCACCTGGGTAAAGTGCACCATTTGCGATGGTCACATAACCCAGGTGCTTTTTTTGTCCCAGAGAAGCGTCTATAGCGACGATCAGAGCCTCTGGATGACGTTTTCGGATGAAGGAATACATGGCAGTGAGGTTCAGGGCGTGAACGGGTTGAAAAAGCGTTCCGTAGACTGTGAAATCTGGTGTGGAACAACTGCTTAATTTCTGACCGACAAAAGGTCCGAGACAGTCACCTGTAACCCTGTCTGTTCCAATGCAGAGAAAGACAAGTTCCGACCACTTTTCCTGGTGATCGAGAATACATTGTTTCAAAGTGTGAGAGATCCGAAGTACCGAATCCCTCTGACTGGCATTAATATAAAAAGTCATAAGAAAATCCTCATAATTTATTTTTGATCTGAGATTCCGGCTATATTTTCCTGTTTCATTGTATCCCGGTTCGTTCTGAATTATGCAGATGCAGAATCTGTCGTTAAATTTTGAGAAAAGGCTCTTATATTATGCCAAAATCCGCGGTTTGGATATGCTATCCTGATGCCTGAAGGGGTGATAGGATATGATAGAAGTCATTTATAAGGATGAGAAACAGGAGGTAAATGACGGAGAAACAGGGTGGAACCTGCCGAAGAATATACGTCAGATCGGACTTGCCGGGGAAAATTACAGGATCTATATAGAGGATTATGTCTATACATTCCTGCACAGGGCGGCACAGGCGAAGTGCCAGCAAGAAGAGGACAGTGGTATTCTGGCAGTTTTTCTCGGAGAGAACCGGTGGCAGTCCGGAACGGGGTATACGTTTATCAGGGGAGCACTTCTGGTAGATGCCGGGGAGATCACAGAAGAACATATCGAGATCACGCAGAATATGTGGCAGAAGATCCACGAAGAACAGGAGAAATATTTTGAAGGGCAGGAGATCGTAGGATGGTTTCTGGCAAGGCAGTCATTGCCGATGGTGGTTTCTGAATTGATTGGGAAGGTGCACAGGAACCAGTTCGGCGGTGAGAAGATCCTGATGCTTATGGATACGGCAGAACAGGAAGAAGCTTTTTTTCGATACGAAAATAATTTCCTGGTGAGACAGAGTGGATATTATATCTATTATGAAAAAAATACCCAGATGCAGAATTACATGCTGGAAAAGAATCCTGAGATCCAGGAAGAGTCACAGGAAACCGTTCAGGATGATGCTGTCAGGGCATTTCGATCACTGATTCAGAAAAAGAAGAAAGAAGAACCTGAGGAAACAGAAGAGAAGACTTCTGTTTTTTCTTATGCGGCGACGGCGTGTATCGTGCTGGCACTTGCAGTGGTCGGTGTGCGCTTTTACCGGAATTATCAGGTGGGGCAGAACATTGAGGGAGAGACAAGGACTGCTTCTGCGGATATCATGCAGGAGACGGAGATTACACAGATTCCTGCCGCGTCTGTGCAGCAGGTGACACCGACTTCCTGGGCGGAGTTGACAGAAAGTCCGAAGATAACGCCGACAGCAGAGCCGACGCTCATTCCAACTGTTACGATCAGCGCAGAAGAGGCGCAGATCTACAAGGAAGAATCTGATACCAGGAAAGCACAGCGGCGGATCCAGCAGAAGAAGCAGAATGAAGAAGAGAGCACAGGACAGGATAACTCAGGTCAGGCCAGTTCAGATCAGGACAGCGAGACAACATCTGCAATGCAGACACGGGGCTCTTATACGATCCGTCCGGGAGATACTTTGTACCAGATCAGCATCGAAAATTATGGAACCATGGACAAAGTTGCTGACATCTGCCGCGCAAACGGTATTTCTGAGAACGAGATCATTTATCCGGGACAAATAATTGTATTGCCCTGAAAAGTTTGCTATAATCGGCATGTAACACAAAATAAATGATCACATAAGGCAAGGGTTAAAATGTTGAATATCCTAAAGAATCTGAAAAGAAAACGAAAAAAGAAGAATTCATTTGTGCACCGTGGTACGGTGATTACGATAGGTGTGATCGCGGCTGTGGCGGCACTTGTTTATTTTTATGTAGAGAAACGAAGCTATCATGATTATGAGATCCTTCAGACGAGCGAACAGGAGGACGTGGTTTCTACAGGCTATGAGGAGATGGCAAATGGAATTCTGCGCTACAGTCCGGATGGAGCTTCTCTGGTGAATAGCAGCATGGAGGCATACTGGAGTGTTCTGTATGAGATGAAGAACCCTGTTGCGGACATTAAGGGTGACAGAGCTGTTGTCGCAGATCAGGACGGCACATTGATCGAGATCTTTGACAAGGATGGTGAGACAGGAAGTGTGACGACATCTTATAATATTGTCAAGGCGAGGGTTTCCTCACAGGGAATGGTTGCTGCTATTCTTGATGGCGGGGATGCTACCTGGATCAATTTCTACAGTTCCGATGGTACGCTGATCGCAGAAAACCAGACACATGTTGCTGATCCGGGATATCCGATGGATGTGGCGATTTCGGACAACAGCGAGATCATGATGGTGACATATCAGTTTGTTGAGGGAAGCCAGACGACAAGTTATGTAGCCTTTTATAACTTTGGCGATGTGGGACAGAGTGAAGATGACCATATCGTAAGCGGCTATACTTATGAGGGCGTTGTGATCCCGCAGGTGGAATATATTGACGCAACCAGATCTGTGGCACTCAAGGACAATGGATTCACGACTTATTCCGGAGCCCAGATCCCGAAGGAAGGCACAACAGTAGAAGTTAAGAAAGAAATCGTAAGCACATTTTTTGATGAAAATACGATCGGCCTTGTATTCAAGAGCGGAAACAAAGACAAACAGTACAAAATGCAGGTATACAGCATAGATGGAACTCTCCGCTTCGAGAAGGAATTCAATGTTCCATATACAACGATCAAGATGAGTGATGGATGTATTCTTATGTACAACAGTTCTCAGATCTGCGTCATGAACAGCCGTGGAGTAGAACGTTATAATGGAACCATTGACGGTACAATCAACAATTTCTTCAAGATCGGCTGGAATAAGTACATGCTTGTGCTGGACAACGGTGTCAATGTGATAAAACTTAAATAAGGAGCAGCAGATGAATGTGACATGGCTTGGAATCGTTGTTTTGGCCATATTGATATTATGTGTATGGAGAGGATACAGTCGGGGATTTATCAAAGAAATCGTTTCTTTTTTCTTTGTGTTCCTTTCGCTTTCTCTTGCATGGGCGATCAATCCATATATAAATGAATTTCTCATGCAGAAAACACCAATCTATAATACGATACAGGAAACCTGTGCAAATTTCGTGCAGAGCCAGGGCGAAGAAAAAGCAGAATACGAGACGGACAGCACAGGAGACCTCATCGACGGTCTGAAACTTCCGGATCTCCTCAGAAAAAATCTCGAAGAGAACAATAATGCGGAAACATATGCGGCACTTTCCGTAGATACCATGACAGAATATGTTTCAGGATATCTTGCGAGGACAGTTATCAATGGTCTGTCCTATGTACTGGCATATATTTTATCTACGATCATGATCCGGCTTATCGTGTATGTCCTGAATCTGATCGCAGGACTTCCGGTTCTCAAAACAGCAAATAAACTGACCGGAGGCGCAGTAGGATTCCTCAAGGGAATCGTATTTATATGGATCGCATTTCTGGTACTGACTGTGTTATGCAGCACCGAAATAGGCAAAACAGCCCTCGAATTGATCGAAAAAGATACCTTATTGAGTACTCTTTATCAATATGACCCGTTAGTTCGAATTTTTTCAAAAATTTTATAAAAAACGCTTGACGTATAAAAACAACGATGATATACTTAAATCCGCTTCGAGATGAGGCGGATTTTTTCTGGGTTTTATGAAGCAGATGCGAAATAAAAACAGAAAAAAATAAAAAAAGTTCTTGACATTCAGAAATGAATGCGATAGAATAAACGAGTTGCTAATGAGCAACGAAATCACAAAAGTTCATCAAAAAGTTTTGAAAAAACTTAAAAAAGTTCTTGACAAACGAAAATGAACGTGATAAACTAAATGAGCTGTCGAAAGAGAGCGAAACACAAAGAACCTTGATAACTAAACAGTGAAACACATACGATTCTCGAAAATTCTTTAAGAATCATCATTCAACAGAATGAACTTTTTATAAACAGTAATGACGAGAGATAACTAAGCTAGTTGGTTGTCTTGAGTAATCAAACACTTTATCAGAGAGTTTGATCCTG